>NZ_JBPODR010000005.1:0-120132 GCF_051201035.1 Thermoanaerobacterium thermosulfurigenes | reverse complement strand
ACCTCAAGATAAGATTTCCCATCTGGCACTCAACTATACTTACTGAAGGGAAAAAGCACTATGTACAAATGTTAGGGAATGAAATAAAATAGATTGCAGTAGGTAGAGTTGAGTGCCAGAGTAAGACACCTTGAAGAAGACGAGGTAGATAGGCCGGAGGTGTAAGAGTAGAAATACTTTCAGCTGACCGGTACTAATAAGTCGAGGACTTGACCTTTAGCATTGTGCAGTATTCAAAGTTCATTTAGAAAAGCATATAGCGAGAAAAAATCTATATAAAAAAATATTATTGAAGTGAGCGATTAATTGCGTTTTCGTAATATACTAGGCGAGCGAAGTGAAGAGAGGCTGAGAAAGCCATCACAGCGCATAGATGGCGACAGCCGAACGAACGAAGTGAGCCTAAAGTATATAGAAAACACAATTTGCGAACGGAAATAATATTTTTGAGAGAAAGATTAATGAAAGAGATTTTTTCAGAAGAATATGCATAGCAAATGAACAAAAGATTTCCGGTGGCAATAGCGGAGGTTAAAAACCCGTTCCCATACCGAACACGGAAGTGAAGCCCTCCAGCGCCGATGGTACTGATTACTCGGGAGAGTAGGTCGCTGCCGGTAAAAATTTATAAAAGAGGTAGTCTGTTTTAAATGGACTATCTCTTTTTTGATTTTTATGATTATTAAAGGACATGTGTAAGGGATTAGGGTATAATAATATTAAAGTATTGTGATTAAGGTGATGGAATGGTTATAAAGATTAAAGAAGATTTCGCAAAAAAGATGAAGCTCCTTTTAAAAGATGATTTTGAAAAGTTTATGATGGAATATGAAAACGAGCCATATAAAGCACTTAGAGTCAATACGTTAAAGATTTCAGTTGAAGAGTTCTTAAAAATATCGCCATTTAATTTATCTCCAGTGCCATGGTGTGACACAGGATTTTACTACAACCAAGATGATAAACCAGGGAAGCATTATTACCATGATGTTGGTTTGTATTATATTCAAGAACCAAGTGCTATGGCGGTAGTAGAAGCCTTGAATCCTGTGCCAGGGGATATGGTATTAGATTTAAGCGCGGCCCCAGGCGGTAAGTCTACACACATAGCTTCAAAGCTTAAAGGGGAAGGTTTATTAGTATCAAACGAGATTAATTCAAAGAGGGTAAAAGTTCTTGCGGAGAATATTGAAAGAATGGGGATAAAAAATGTCGTGATTTTGAATGAATCGCCTGAAAGATTAGAAAATAAATTTGCAAGAGTATTTGATAAAATACTCGTTGATGCTCCATGCTCAGGCGAAGGGATGTTTAGGAAAGACGAGATTGCTATAAACGAATGGTCTTTGGAAAATGTATTAAGCTGTTCACTTAGACAGAAAAAGATATTAGATAGTGCAGCAAACATGTTAAATCCTGGTGGAATAATGGTATATTCAACATGCACATTTTCGCCGGAAGAAAACGAAGGTGTAATCGACTATTTTCTAAAAAATCACAGCGATTTTGAATTAATAGAAATTTATAACCATGAGGGATTTGATAATGGTCATCCTGAATGGGTCAATGGGTGCAGCGACTTAAAAAAATGTGTTAGGCTTTGGCCACATTTAATCAAAGGTGAAGGACACTTTATAACCAAATTGAGAAAGAAAGGGAGTTTTAACGATGGCAACAAAGCAAGTAAGAAGCTTAACATAAAAAAAATTGCAGCAAAAGATCTTTTTTATGATTTTTCAAAAAAGCACCTCAAAGCAAGATTAGATGAATTAAACTTGCGTCAAATTGGTCAGCATGTGTATCATGTTCCTTATGAAATTGACTTATCAGGCTTGAAGGTTTACAAACCTGGATTTGATTTGGGACAATTTAAAAAGGAAAGATTTGAGCCATCACATTGGCTGGCAATGTCATTAAAAAAAGACGATGTAAATATGATTTATAATTTAAAAGATAAAGAAATAGAGAGGTACATTCACGGTGAAACATTAAATGCTGATGTTGACGATGGATGGGTACTTTTAACAGTAGATGGTTATTCGATAGGTTGGGGAAAATCTGTAAAAGGAGTTATAAAGAATTTTTACCCCAAATCTTTAAGAAAATAAAAAATTTTATTTTGTATAAGATGATGCATATGACTTTGCATCATCTTTTTTTGTGAATATTATTGTCTATGATTTTGAGTTTTTTATTTTTGATGAGAAAAAATAATGTGAAATTGGGAATAATAATTTTGTAAGTATTTTGGGATAAAGGAGATGTGTTTTTCTTGGAGTTGACTACTTTTTTACACATGCTAATTGGAGCTTTGTTTACGCTTTTTTCACTTATGATTTATGAGAAATTGAAGAATAAAAGTAATTATTATGAAGAAGCTAATTTACACGATATTTTATTAAATCACGATGAGCTTAAAAAACACGCCCAAGAATTAGCACAAAACCATTACATAATGAGAGATACTAAACTAAATTACATGCTTATACCTCGCATGAATAAAAGCTATAATTACATAAAATTCGTATACAAAAATATCAACTTGGCAGAAAGGACGCAGTCTATATCGCAAGATGCTGAATGGCTTTTAGACAATTTTTACATAATCGAAGAACAAGTTAAAGAAATCAGAAAAAGCCTATCAAAAGGCTATTATTCAGGGCTTCCTGGACTTAAGAATAGCATATTGAAAGGTTATCCGAGAGTGTACGCTATTGCCATGGAATTAGTGTCCCATACGGACGGGAAAATTGATGAAGACACAATTATAGATTTCATCAATGCCTATCAATCAAAGTCGCTTTTGTCAAGCGGTGAATTATGGGCTCTTGGACTTATGATAAAAATTGCTTTAATAGAAAACATAAAAAAGAGCTCTGAGAAAATAACTATAACGCAGAAGCAGTGGAGCAAAGCGGATGAAGTAGCAAATATAATATTTTCAAACAAAAATATGACATTTGATGATATTAAAAAATTAATACATGACAAAGTCATGACTATTGGGAAGATTCCTACGTCTTTTTTTGAAAGGTTGCTTCAAAGGATTAGGATGGAAGGCGATGATTCGACGGTAATCGTACAGTACATCGATAGGATTCTTCAAGAGTATGATACAAATATTGCAGACATTGTTGAATTAGATCATCAGATATTAGCCGCAAGACAAGTTTCAATTGGCAATGCAATAACAAGCCTTAAATATGTGTCAACGTTGGATTGGTCTCAAATATTTGAGAAGCTTAGCAATGTAGAACAGATTTTGCGGCAAGACCCTGATGGTACGTATGAAATGATGGATTTTGAATCGAGAGATTATTACAGACATCAAATTGAGGAAATAGCCAAGAGGTATAAAACATCGGAGACATTTGTTGCAAGAAAAGCCTTGGAGTGTGCGAGGGAAGTTTTAAATGACAATAATAAACCTGAATACATAAATCATGTAGGATTTTATATAATAGGCAAAGGCAGAAGCATACTGGAAAGCAAGATAGGGCATAAGAAAAATTCTGTAAAAGTAATGCGTGTCGTAAAAAGCCATATAGCCATCTTTTATATAGCGTCTATAGTTGCTTTGACCATTTTTGCGTCTGCTGCTTTATTTGCTTTGTTAATATTTAATGGTTTGACAGCTATATATGCATTTATTCTGGCAGCTATTTCGATAATTCCTATAAGCGAATTTGTAGTACAGGCAGTAAACTGGGCGATAATACACATTAAAAGACCTACTATAATACCTAAAATTGAATTAAAAAATGGAATACCTAAAGAAGCTGCTACAATGGTTATAGTCCCTGTACTTTTGACAAATGTAAAGAGAGTTAAAGAGCTTTTAGCACAATTAGAAGTAACATATATTTCAAATAAAGAGGACAATCTTTATTTTGCTATCGTAGGCGATTTTAAAGACACAAACAAGGAGAAATTGGAGGATGACGAAGAAATAGTGAATACGGCTCTTGGAGGAATAAGAGAGCTTAATGAAAAATACGGTGAGGGGAAAGACATATTTTTCTATTTTCATAGAAAACGCGTATATTGTCATACACAAAATGCTTACATGGGCTGGGAGAGAAAAAGAGGTGCTATAGTAGAGTTTAATGAACTATTAATGGGTTCAAATGATACCAGTTTCTACGTAAAAAGTGCTAATGTTGAAGAACTACCCAGAATAAAATATGTCATAACACTTGATGCGGATACAAATTTGATCATGGATACTGCAAAACGGCTTATTGGGACAATGATGCACCCGTTAAACAAGGCAGTTGTTGATAGTGAGAAAAATGTAGTTGTTGAAGGATATGGGCTTTTGCAACCAAGGATAGGAGTGGATATTTTGTCTTCGTCAGCCACCGTGTTTTCTTCTATTTTCGCTGGCAATGGTGGCATTGACCCATATACAACTGCTGTATCTGATGTTTACCAAGATCTATTTGGAGAAGGTATTTTTACTGGAAAAGGTATTTACGATGTGGAAGTATTTAGAACTATACTTAAAGATTTAATACCTGATAATTCAATATTAAGCCACGACCTTTTAGAAGGTTCTTTTATAAGGGCAGGACTTGTGACTGACATACTGCTTATTGATGGTTTTCCGTCTAAATACAACTCATATATGATGAGAATGCACAGGTGGGTAAGAGGTGATTGGCAGCTTTTTCCGTATCTTTCAAGAAGAATTAAGACGAGACAGGGTAACTATATGGAAAATCCTCTTTCGATTATTTCAAAATGGAAGATAATAGATAACCTAAGGAGAAGCCTTGTTGCTCCATTTGCTTTGGCTTTGCTTCTTTTAAGTAACCTTGTGCCTTATAAAAGCTTTGTTATGTATGGGGTAGTGATATTAGCTTTATTTGAACCATTTATAGCAGCAGCAATTGATGCAGTTCTGGAAAAATCAAAAGAGATAAATAGTCGCAGCAGTTTGCTTGCAAATAGCCTAAAAAACACATTTTACGCAAGTTTGTTGCAGTTTGCTTTTTTGCCTTATCAAGGCTACTTAATGATAGATGCAGTGGTTAGAACTGTCTACAGAGTTTATGTATCAAGAAAAAATCTATTAGAGTGGGTTACCGCGGCTGATATGGAAAGGCAACTTAAAAATGATTTTATCAGTTTCTTAAAAAGAATGTGGGTGTCTATCCCTATTGGCGCTATTTTAATCTTGATGAGCATGTACTTTAAACGTGATATGCTGCCATACTCAATTTTAATTTCTTTAATATGGTTTGCATCGCCGTACATTGCTTATCGGATAAGCAGTCCTATTGTTGAACGTGAGTTTATGATGGAAGAAAGTGATATTAAAGAGCTAAGAAAACTGTCCAGGAAAATTTGGAGGTATTTTGAGGATTTTGTGACTGAAAATGATAATTACTTGCCTCCTGATAATTTTCAGTTAGATCCGTATGCGGGTATTGCCAGAAGAACTTCGCCTACCAACATAGGCTTATACTTGACTTCTACAATATCGGCGAGAGACTTTGGATATATCACTACTTCAGAAATGGTTGATAGAATAGATAAAACGGTCAGCACTATTGAAAAGATGGAGAAATGGCATGGACATCTTTACAACTGGTACAAAACAGACGACTTAGAGCCATTGAAGCCGTACTATATTTCTACGGTAGATAGTGGAAATCTTGTTGGGTATATGATAGCGCTTAAGGAAGGCCTTAAAAAAGTTCCAGACATGCCATTGACTGAAAAATTGTCAGCAGGTTTATCAGACTTAATTGAGATCGTAAATGACGAATTAAAAAGTAAAAAGATAAAATATGAGATGCTTGAAGGAGATTACACCATTGAAGACTGGCATAGAAGCTTGAAACAACTTAAAGACAGCTTAAGCAGTATTAAATATAGTGATGATGATGGATGGTATATGAAAATTGTCGATACAATTGATTCTGATATAAAAGAATTGGAAGATCTTGCGCCAATTTATGATTATGACGAATATGAACAAATGCTTAAGTCAAACAAAGATATTACGCTAAATAATTTGAAGGCAATGTATGAAAAAATCTTAGAAAGGTCGTCATCTGATAAAGAAAAGTTTATAAAGCCTTACGAAAATGTGAAGCATTTAATAGAAAAAGTAGAAGATTTGATAATTAGATTAAATATTCTTATAGAGAAAACAGAGTTTAGGCCATTGTTTGATGAGAAAAGGCAGCTTTTTTCAATAGGTTACAATATAGAAGATGAAAAATTGACTAAATCGTATTATGATTTATTTGCCTCTGAAGCAAGACAAGCCAGTTTTATAGCTATAGCAAAGAAGGAAGTTGATGCAAAGCATTGGTTTAGAATGGGGAGAATGGTGACAGGAGAAAATGCTCACAGAGGGTTAATTTCGTGGTCTGGTACAATGTTTGAATATTTTATGCCGCTTTTGATAATGAAAAATTTTAAAAATACTATTTTGGATCAGACGTACAAATTTGTCGTAATGATGCAAAAGAAGTATGCAAAAAAATACAGTATTCCATGGGGAATATCGGAGTCAGGCTTTTACTCATTTGATATTAAACTTAATTATCAGTACAAAGCTTTTGGTGTTCCTTGGCTTGGGCTTAAGAGGGGACTATCTCGAGATGTTGTTATAGCGCCTTATGGTGCGATTCTATCCCTCAGGGTAGATCCAAAATCTGTTGTTGAAAATATTAAAAGATTGAAAGACCTTGGAGTAGAAGGTAAGTATGGGCTTTATGAGGCTGTCGACTTTACGCCGGAAAGAATTCCTTATGGGAAAAAGTATGCTATAGTCAAAAGTTTCATGTCTCACCATTTAGGCATGAGCATGCTTGCACTAAACAATTTTATAAATAAAAACGTGATGCAGGAAAGATTTCATTCAGATCCATATATAAAATCTGTTGAAATATTGTTGCAGGAGAAAGTACCGAATGGCCCAATGATTCTTAGAGAAGAAGTAGAGGCACAAAAGGAATTTGAAGAGCAAAAGAAAGAAGAAGTTAAGGCCGTAAGGGTTGTAGAAGAGATAGATGATATCCTTCCGCAGGTGCATATTTTATCAAACGGTGATTATTCTGTTGTTTTGACAGATAGGGGAACAGGTTACAGTAAGAAGGAAGGAATAAACATAACCAGGTGGAAAAACAGTTTAGATGAAATTCATGGGACGTTTATATTCGTCCAGAATGTAAACTCAAATACCACTTGGTCTACGACTTATGCTCCATTTTTTGCGAAAGATGAAAAATATAAAGTTGTATTTAAGCAAGATATGGCTAAATTCATTAAAAAAGTCGGGAATATCGATACAGAAACGGAAGTCATTGTATCACCGGAAGACGATGTTGAAATAAGGCGTGTGACGTTAAAAAATCACAGCGAACATGATAGAGTGCTGGAAGTTACAAGCTATTTCGAACCAGTCTTAAGCGACATTAATGCAGACATTGCGCATCCTGCTTTTAACAAGCTGTTTATCAAAACAGAGATATTGTTTGACAGCGACATGATAGTTGCAAACAGAAGACCCAGAGATTTAAAAAAGTCATATTTGTGGGTTGCTCATGCTGTATACGTAGATGGTGGCGAGACGGTAGGCGATACTCAGTTTGAGACAGACAGGGCTAAATTCATTGGCAGAGGGCGGACATTAAGGAATCCTGCTGCCTTAGAGACAGATAGACCATTGTCAAATTCAGATGGCTCTGTTTTGGACCCTATCATGTCATTGAGAAAGAGGATTAAGTTAGATCCAAATGAAACGGTTAAAGTTGTATACATTACTTCTGTGGCAGAGTCAAAGGCAGAAGCAGTGAAATTGGCGAACAAGTACAAAAATGGTAGTGCGACGGAAAGAGCATTTGAAATGTCAGTATCCAGAGGTAAAGTTGAATTAGATTACTTGAATCTTAAATCAGACGAGTTAGGGCTTTTTCAAAAGATGCTTCCACATATAGTATTTTCAAGCCCCGTCAGGATAGCAAAAAAAGATACAATATTAAAAAATCAAAAAGGTCAATCTGGACTGTGGGCATACGGAATATCCGGAGATATACCGATAGTTCTTTTAGAAATATGCAAAAAAGAGGAATTGCCTGTATTAAAAAAACTTCTTAAGGCTCATGAATATTGGAGAATGAAAGGGCTATACGTAGATTTAGTGATTTTAAACAATGACAAAGGTGGATATATTGATGCATTGGGCGATAGAATCAAAGACGTAATAAATGGAAGTTTTGCATATAACATAATGGGGCAGTTTGGTGGAGTGTTTCTGATAAATAGAAGTAGTTTAAAAGAGGAAGATTACATTTTGTTAAATACAGTTGCAAAATTATCTCTTACTGCTGATATGCCTATTGAGAAGCAACTTGAATATGATGATATTGAGAAAAATAAAAAAGCCAAATTGCTTCATATAGATGAAAACAATAAGAAAAAAACATATCCAGTTCCACTTAGAGAGAATCTGCAATTGCATTACAGCAATGGGTATGGTGGATTTTCTTTAGATGGACATAAATACGTTATAAATTTAGATGATGACAAGGTAACGCCTATGCCATGGATAAATGTTGTATCAAACTATAAATTTGGATTTCAAGTTTCAGAATCAGGAAGCGGTTTTTCATGGGCAGAAAATAGCAGAGAATATAAAATCACCCCATGGTCAAATGATCCTGTTTTGGACGAAGGCGGGGAGATTCTGTACTTAAGAGATGACTTTACAGGTGAATATTGGACGATAACACCAAAGCCACTAAGGGATAAGGGACAATATGTGATTGAGCATGGATTCGGATATTCTTTATTTAAACATGGATGTTCAGGGATTAACCATGAGATGTTAGAGTTTGTGCCTATGAACGATACCGTTAAAATATCGCTTGTAAAGTTAAAAAATGTAAGTGGCGAGAAAAGAAGGTTGAGTTTGTATTACTTTATAAAACCTGTATTAGGCGTTTCAGAAAGCATAACATCGCCATATGTGGTTACAGAGATGAATGAAGAAATCGATGGGCTCTTAATAAGAAATGTGTACAATGAAGATTTTAAGGACAGGATTTCCTTTATAAGTTCATCTGTCAAAGTTCAATCATATACAGGAAACCTGTCGGAATTTCTGGGATCTGATTTTGACACTAAACGACCTGAAGCATTAAAAATGGAATCTCTATCGAATAATGTAGGAATTGGTTTAAGTCCATGTGCCGCGATTCAAGTTGTTGTCGAATTAGAAGAAAATGAAGAAAAAGAGCTGTCATTTTTGTTGGGAACTGGAATGTCTTTAGATGATGTCAGACGGATTATGAGTTATTACAAGAATATCAATAACGTAAAAGAGGCATTGAATTATGTCAATACGTTCTGGAACAACTTCGTCGGCACAATAAATGTAGCGACACCTGACAAATCTTTCGATTTGCTTTTGAATGGTTGGCTATTGTATCAGACCATATCATGTAGGATTTGGGCTCGGTCTGCATTTTATCAGTCAGGTGGTGCATACGGATTTAGAGATCAACTACAAGATACTATGAATGTTGTGTACGTTGCACCAGAGCTTACGAGAGCACAAATATTAAACGCTTGCGCACATCAGTTTAAAGAAGGTGACGTACTCCATTGGTGGCATCCCGTGACCGACAAAGGAATACGCACGAAATACTCAGATGACCTTTTATGGTTGCCGTATGCTGTTGCGGATTATGTCTCCGTAACAGATGATACAAAAATATTAGATATACAAATTCCGTTTTTAAATGAAGAACCATTAAAAGATGACGAAGATGAAAGGTATGGCAGACCTAAGGTATCAGATGAAACTGCCACAGTTTATGAGCACTGCATAAGGGCTATAGAACATTCATTGAAATTTGGGCAGCATGGAATACCGCTGATGGGATCTGGAGACTGGAACGATGGCATGAATATGGTAGGCAATAAAGGAAAAGGTGAAAGTGTATGGCTTGGTTGGTTTATGTACGTAACACTTAAAAAATTCTCTAAGATATGCATTGAGAAAAATGACCATGAAAGGTGTGAAAAATATGAAGAAGTTGCCAATGACATAATAAAATCAATTGAAGAGTACGGCTGGGATGGAAGCTGGTATAGAAGAGCGTACTTTGATAATGGAATTCCGCTTGGCTCAAGCCAGAATAATGAGTGCAAAATAGATTCTATAGCGCAATCATGGGCTGCAATCTCAGGTGCAGCAAAATGGGATAGAGTGAAAGAAGCACTTGATGCACTTGAAAATTACTTGGTGGACTACGACAATGCAATAATTAAGCTTCTTTCGCCGCCATTTGATAAAGGGGATTTGAATCCTGGCTATATAAAAGGGTATGTGCCTGGCGTAAGAGAAAATGGAGGTCAATACACCCACGCTGCAATATGGGCTATAATGGCTTACGCAATGATTGGTGATGGCGACAAGGCTTATAGGCTTTACTCTATGATAAATCCTATAAACCATACAAGGACACCTATAGAAAACTCCAGGTACAAAGTAGAGCCTTATGTCATGGCAGCCGATGTATATGCCGTGGAGCCGAATACAGGCAGAGGAGGTTGGACGTGGTATACTGGTTCCTCAGGATGGATGTACAGAGTTGGTATTGAGCATATTTTAGGGTTTAAAAAAGAAGGAGATGCAATTGTCATCAATCCATGCGTTCCAAAAGATTGGGCGAAGTATAAAATAGAGTACATGTACAAAAATGACACGAAGTATATAATCGAAGTGGAAAACCCTGAAATGGTCAACAGAGGCGTACGTGAAGTTTCTGTAGATGGAAATATAATTGATGACAATAGAATTACTTTAAAAGATGATGGGAAGATACATCATGTTTTTGTGGTCATGGGAACGAGAGTATCTGTCAAAGCATAAAAAAATCAGCAGATGAAGTCTATCTGCTGATTTTTCTTATATGATTTATAAATGTGATTGACTTTTTGTAATATTTGTTATACTATATATATAACAGATATTACAGTGGAGGTGAAGGTGGACATTGCTGTTAAAGATAGAATTTGAGTCAGATGTTCCCATATATACGCAAATAAAAAATCAAATAATAGAAGGAATAGCTTTAGGATTGCTTAAAGAAGGTGATGAGATGCCATCAATACGGCAGTTGGCAAGTGATTTCGGCATAAATCTTCATACAGTGAAAAAGGCTTACGATCTTTTGAAAGATGAAGGATTTCTAAGCGTTCATAGAAGGAAAGGCTACGTTGTAACTAAAAATGCTTTTGCCGATGATGATTTTATCGAGAAATTGGAGAAAGATCTTCAGCCAATATTAGCAAATGCGTATTCAAGAGGAATGATGCAAGATGAAATATTGAAGATATGTGAAGATATATTGCATAAATTTAAAAACGAAGAATAGGAGGTCTTTTAAGTGAAGGGATTGTATTTTATCAATCTTTTGATGCCATATTTCATATTAATCATAATAGGTGTTATTACACCATTCATTACTCGCAAGACTATTGTATTTGGTGTCCATGTTCCCAAGGACTTTTTAAATGATAAAGAGCTTCAAAGGATTAAAACTTCTTATATAATAAATTTTTTGACTGTAAGTTTAATCTTTTTGATTCTTGTCATCAGCAGAATGAGAAACATAAATTTTGCTGTTGGTGGTATTTTTGTTGAAGTAATCATTATGTTTGCAATGTATATGAAAGCCCACCATGAAATAGCTACATTAAAATCTAAAAGAGAGTGGAGCAAGGGGAAAAAAGAAGTAGCAGTTGTAGACATAGATTTTAGAAAGGAAAAGATAGTTGTATCGCCTTTATGGTTTTTATTGCCTGCAGCGATAGCAATTTTGACATTAGTTGTTGGGATATATATGTATCCGAAGATACCACAAAGAATACCAATGCATTTTAATTTTCGAGGTGAAGCAGATTCATTTGCTGATAAGTCAATTTTGTCAGTGTTTTCAATATGCATAGTACAGGCGTTTATGACCGGTTTGATGTTTTTTGCATTCAAGATGATTGAATTAGCTAAACAACAGATAGATCCTTCGGATCCAGAGATTTCAAAGGAAAAGAACTTAAGGTTTAGGAGAATATGGTCGGGTTTCGTCGTGTTTACATCTATTCTAATTAATGCTATGTTGATGGTAACAGCGCTTATTATGTACGGAGTAGGTAAGGGTTGGCAAAATATTATGGCTATTTTTTCATTGTTGTTGGCATTGATCATAATAATCGCTGTGATAATCTTATCTATAAAGACCGGTCAAGGTGGTGAAAGGATAAAAATAAATAAAGAAAATGAGAAGCTGATATCAGTTGATAGAGACGACGATAAATATTGGAAAGGAGGGCTCATTTACTATAATCCTGACGATCCAGCGTTGTTTGTAGAGAAGCGATTTGGCGTAGGGTGGACTTTCAATTTTGCAAGGCCAACAGCGTGGCTATTTATATTGGCGGTTATATTGATAATTTTAGTGATAGCATTAATAAAATGATTTACAATTTGTTCCATATGAAACAATTTAAAAATTAATGTAAAATTTATAATTTAATGCTTGAAATTGAAAATTAATTGGGTAATATTAGAATTGAAGATGATTTTTAGAAAGGAGATGCAATAGTATGGATTCATCGGCAATCTCAATTTTAAGCACTGTCTTTATTGGTGTTTTCGCTATTGAATGTATTTGGTGGATTGTATGGATGGCAATAGCAGCATCAAGAAAGATCATGGCAAATTTCTACTTCATGCTGGTGACGTTCATAATTTGGTGTGGTCTTGATGTATATGTGGTAATAAATATGAACGTCAATTTTGCAGTGATTGGAATTGTATTAGTCATCATACCGTTTATAATACTACCTGGCATGGTAAAAATAATTACGGAGTACCAAAGGGGAGTTCTGTTTCGATTTGGAAAATTGTCTGGACTTTTAGGACCTGGGTTTAATGTTATATTTCCATTTGGAATAGATAGAGTAATAAAAGTAGATTTAAGGACTTTTACAATCGATGTTGCAAAGCAGGAAGTCATTACAAAGGACAATGTTCCTGTAAATGTTGATGCTGTTGTTTACTTTAATGTGTTTGATCCTATATTAGCTATAACGAAGGTTGCAAATTATACTCAAAGCACCACACTCCTTGGGCAAACAATATTGCGCTCAATACTTGGTCAGCATGAACTTGATGAAATGCTGGCAAAGAGAGCAGAGCTTAATGAAAAGCTTAGGGAGTTGTTGGATGAAGCTACGGATCCTTGGGGAATCAAGGTTACGGCAGTGGAGATAAAGAGCATTGAGCTTCCGGATACGATGAAAAGGGCTATGGCAAAACAGGCGGAAGCAGAAAGGGAGAGACGGGCGAAAGTTATTTTTGCGGATGGAGAGTTTCAAGCATCTCAAAAACTTAAAGAAGCTGCTGCTGTCATATCCACAGAGCCTGCAGCATTGCAATTGAGATACCTTCAGACGCTTCCTGAAATAGCTGCTGAAAAAAATTCTACTATATTGTTCCCTATACCAATAGAGCTTTTTAACGTTTTTACAAAGCTTGTGGAAGATAAAGAGGAAAAATAATGAACATGATGCTAAGCGGAATCTCGATTGAGGTTCTGCTTTATTTATTAAGCATATAATATTGTTGGAATTAATTCAGTGAAATGAAGGGATATTATGATTATTAAAGTTATGACGTACAATATTCATGGTGGAAAGGATATTGAAGGAAATTTGACATTGTACGGGATTTCTAATTTGATTAGAGAAATAGGTGTTGATATTGTCGGATTGCAAGAGGTTGACGTGTTTTTAAAGCGTTCATATTTTTTAAACGAGATTAAGTATCTGGCAAAAAGGCTTAAAATGCATTATGCTTTTGGACCGAATTTAAGAATTGGGTTTGGATCGTTTGGCAATGGAATACTTTCCAGGTATCCTATTGTAAAGAAAAAGAATCATCACATTTACTCAAAAGGTGAAAGAAGGGGTGTATTGACAGCGTTGATACAGCTAAATGAAAACAAAAAGATATGGTTTTTGACTACCCATTTGGGACTTAATCGTAAAGAGAGATTGGTGCAGTCACAAGAAATATTGAAAATCGTTTCGAACTTGGAATATCCGGTTATTATGACGGGGGATTTTAATGAGACACCTGGAGAAGAAGCTTATTCTACCATAATCAGAGTGCTTAAAGATGCTGTAAATACTCAAAATTCTGCTTTTCACACTTATGTGGATGGATGCGAAAATGTCAGAATAGATTATATAATGCATTCAAAAGGCATGCGCGTTGAATCAATAAAGGCTATTGACTCTACTTTATCAGATCATTTACCGGTAGTAGCTTCTTTAAGGTGTGATTTTTGAAAATGTACTTGACACATAGACAAAAATAAATTATTATTTAAATAACAAGTCATTACTTTATCACTTTACAAAAATAAAGTAAAATAGTATAAGAGGTGCTTTGATGAAGAATTTACCTGACGGAGTACAGGATTTTTTGCCTGATGAGTTGAGATTCAAGCGAAACATAGAAAATATATTGAGAAATACATTTGAATTATCAGGATACGAAGAGATAATGCCGCCTACATTTGAGTACATTGACAACTTTTCTGTCACATCGGGAATTTTTTTCGATGAAAACAATATTTACAGGTTTTTTGATAAAAAAGGAGATCTACTGGTATTAAGACCTGATGTTACGACACAAGTGGCGAGAATAGCATCTACAAAATACAATGAATATCCGCTTAAATTTTCCTACATTGCTAATGTTTTTAGATATGATAATCCACAAGTAGGCAGAATGAGGGAATTTACACAGGCAGGAATAGAGCTTATAGGGAGAAATCATGAATATTCTGACGCAGAGTGTATATCTGTTGCAATTGAAGCTCTTAGAAACATTGAGATAAAAGATTTTAAAGTAGATATTGGTCAAGCAGAATTTTTTAAATCGATACTTTGTGAGTTGAGGCTGACTAAGGAGGAAGAAGATATTCTAAAAGGACTTCTTAAAGACAAGAATCAGTCAGAGATCGAATATTTTTTAAAATACAACAATATTACAGGGCGTAACTATGAATTGGTAGCTAATTTGCCACTTTTCTTTGGGGGCATAGATGTTGTAGAAGAAGCAAAACGCGTATATGGATTTGAAAGTGCCATGAAAGCTTTAAACTATCTTGAGAGAGTTTATGACATTTTAAAAGATTTTGACATGGATAGTTACATTACATTTGATTTAGGCATGGTTCAAAGTATCGATTACTACACAGGACTAATATTTAGAGTATTTGTAAAAGACCTTGGTTATGCAATTTGTGCAGGTGGCAGGTATGACAACTTGTTGAAAAATTACGGCAAAGACTTACCAGCTACTGGTTTTGCTATAAGCGTTGAAAGAGCTATGTTAGCACTTCAAAGTCAAAGCGGCATAACCACTAAAAAGCCTAAGAGGGTGGCAGTGGTTTTTGATGAAAAAAACAGAAAAGTTGCATACGACATCGCAGTGAAATTGAGAAAGCAAGGGAATATAGCTGAACTTGTAAATATGGACAACAGTGAATATGCTAACAGAAAGAAATTTGATGAAATTATCAAGGCAGGTGTGCAAGATGGATAGCATAACAGTAGCGCTGCCTAAAGGGAGATTGGCAGAAAAGTCTTTTGAAGTATTTGCATCATGTGGCATAACTACAAACATTCAAAATGAGATTTCGAGAAAATTATTTATATACGATCATGAAAATAATCTCAATTTTATACTTGTAAAGCCATCTGATGTGCCTACTTATGTAGAGCACGGTGCTGCAGATTTGGGTGTTTGCGGAAAAGATGTGCTTTTGGAATTGAAAAGAGACTGTTACGAGGTTCTTGATTTGGGATTTGGCAGATGTAAAATGGTTGTTGCAGGCCCTTTGAATAAGAAGGATAATTTTTTGAGCAACAAGAGGGTTGCGACTAAATTTCCAGCTATAGCTGAAGAATTTTACAAAAAAAAAGGAGAAAATGTGGAAATTATAAAATTAAATGGTTCTGTAGAATTGGCTCCATTAGTAGGGTTGTCTGAAGTCATAGTGGATATCGTAGAGACTGGGACAACTCTAAAGGAAAATGGACTTACAGTGTATGAAGAGATATTTTCTTCCAGCGCGAGGCTTATCGTAAATAAAGCCAGCATGAAGACAAAAAGTGAAAGGATAAAGGAAATAATATACAAATTAAAAGGCGCTATAGAAAGCGATATGTTTAAGGCTTAGTATTGATTTGAAGGAGCTGGTGATAGTGATAGAAATTTTCGATTTTAGAAGCTCAATTGATTACAAAGTAATAGAAAAGTTGACTAATAGATCAAAATTAGAAGATAAAAGGATAGAGGATATTGTTTATGAAATAATTCAAAATGTAAAGATGAATAAAAATAAGGCTTTGTTTGACTACACACTGAAATACGATGGTGTTGAAATAGACGAGAGCACCATAATGGTATCACAAGAAGAAATAGATGATGCATACAGCAAAGTAGATGGCGATTTTTTATCGTCTTTGAGGAAAGCCATAAAAAATATTGAAGATTATCACCAAAATCAAAAGCAAAAGACGTGGATGGATTTTAAAGACGGTATAGTGTATGGTCAGAAAATCAGACCTTTAGAAAAAGTGGGTATTTACGTGCCTGGTGGAACTGCTTCTTACCCATCTTCTGTCATTATGAACAGCATTCCGGCAAAAGTTGCTGGAGTTGATGAGATTATTATGGTTACGCCCATAAAGATGGGGATAAGTCCATTTGTGTTGGTTGCTGCTAATGAAGTAGGAATCAAAAAAGTATATAAAATCGGTGGAGCTCAGGCAATTGCGGCATTGGCTTTTGGAACAGAATCTGTGCCAAAGGTGGATAAAATAGTCGGACCAGGAAATATATTTGTTGCGATGGCTAAGAAGGCTGTTTATGGATTCGTAGACATCGATATGGTGGCAGGACCAAGCGAAGTTTTAATAGTGGCTGATGAAAGTGGCAATCCCTCCTATCTTGCAGCAGATCTTTTGTCGCAAGCAGAGCACGATGTTATGGCATCTGCGGTTTTAATCACCACTTCGATTGAGGTTGCAGAGAGTGTAAAGATGGAGATAGAAAGGCAAATTAAGTATCTTGAAAGAAAGGAAATAATAGAAAAATCAATAAATGATTATGGAGCCATAATCGTCGTTGATGACTTAGATGTAGCATTAAGCATAGCAAATGAAATAGCACCTGAGCACTTAGAACTTGTTTTAGAAAATTCTTTTGAGATGATAGGAAAAGTAAAAAATGCAGGTGCGGTTTTCTTAGGAGAAAATTCGCCAGAACCTTTAGGAGACTATATGGCAGGTCCTAACCATGTGCTTCCTACCAGTGGAACATCGAAGTTTTTTTCGCCGCTTTCCGTTGATGATTTCATTAAAAAGATGAGCATCCTCTACTACGACAGAAAATCGCTGATGAAGGTAGCAGATGACATAGTAAGGCTTGCAGAATCAGAAGGGCTTACTGCACATGCTAATTCCATAAAAGTGAGGTACAGATAATGATATACGATTTGATTAGGGATGAGATAAAGGGTTTTAAGAATTACGAAGTCCCAACAATAGAATGTATGTATAAAATGGATGCAAATGAGACTCCTTTTGGCCTTCCTGAAGCTACTATGAATAATCTTCAGGAAATAGTAAAAAGTGCGAATGTCAATAGGTATCCGGACCCTGTAAGCTTAAAATTGAGAGATAAATTAGCGGAATACTGTGGCACAACCAGAGAAAATATCTTTGTAGGGAATGGTTCTGATGAGATAATTCATATATTGATGAACGCTTTTGTCTCAAAGAATGATTGTGTCGTATACCCCGTACCGTCTTTCAGCATGTACAAAGTGTATTCTCAAATAGCTGGTGCAAAAAATGTAGAAGTGGCCTTGAAAGATGATTACAGTTACAATGTTGATGAAATCATAAATACAATAAATATATTTAATCCTAAAATGGTCATTTTATGCAATCCCAACAATCCAACAGGTACTACATTAGATAGAGATGACATAGTAAAAATACTGAAGGTTAACGATGGAATTACGGTTGTTGATGAGGCTTACTATGAATTTTATGGAGATACAGTAGTTGATTTGATTGGAAAATTTGAAAGGCTTATTGTATTAAGGACCCTTTCAAAGGCGTATGGCCTTGCAGGATTGAGAGTTGGATATGCAGTATCAAACTCTGATGTAATTAGTTGCCTTAATATGGTTAAATCACCTTACAATGTAAACAGCATATCGCAAGCAATTGCATTAAGTGTTTTAGAAGAAGGACGAGTTGACGAAAAAGTTGATTACATCAAAAATGAAAGAAAATTTTTACAGGATGGATTAAAGGAAATAGGCAACTTAAAAGTGTATGATTCTAAGGCCAATTTTCTGCTGATAGAATTTGATGATGCTTACTATGTGTACAATAAACTATTGGAAAAGGGCGTACTTGTGAGAAATTTCTTAGGAGACAAAATCCTCTCTAATGCACTTCGCGTGACGATTGGAACGAGAGAAGCAAATAGTTATTTTTTAAAATGTCTTAAGGAGATATTAGTATGAGAGAAGCGGAAATTAGAAGAAAGACAAATGAGACAGATGTATATGTGAAGATAAACATTGATGGGAAAGGAAATTCATCAATTGATACTGGAATAGGCTTTTTAGATCATATGCTAACTCTTTTTTCGAAACACGGTCTTTTTGACTTGCAAGTGGTTGCAAAAGGCGATTTGCACGTTGATACACATCATACTGTCGAAGATGTAGGTATAACGTTGGGGCAGGCTTTCTTAAAAGCTTTAGATGACAAGATGTCGATTAAGCGTTACGGTGTTTCATACGTCCCCATGGATGAAGCGCTTTTAAGAACGGTAGTTGACATAAGCGGAAGACCATATCTTTATTACAAATTGAAGCTTGACTCCACATTGCTTGGGAACTTTGAAACGGAAACTGTAGAAGATTTTTTTAGAGCATTTGCGTTTAATTCTTTGATTACGCTTCATGTAGAAATGCTACATGGCATAAACACACATCATATAATAGAGGGTGCTTTTAAATCGTTAGGACGTGCATTAGATGAAGCGACAAAAATAGATGACAGAATAGATGGAATACCATCAACGAAAGGCTCATTATAATTAAGGCGGTGTTTAAATGATAGGCATTGTAGATTATGGAATGGGAAACTTAAGAAGCGTAGAAAAAGCATTCCAATATATTGGGCATGATGCAAAAATCATCGATGATGCAAAAGAAATTAAAGATGCTGCAGCGCTGGTATTGCCCGGTGTAGGAGCTTTTCCTGACGCTATGGAGATATTAAATAAAAGAGGAATTTCAAATGCCATCAAAGAAGAAGTGGAAAAGGGAAAGATGCTATTAGGTATATGCCTTGGCATGCAGCTTTTGTTTGATAGAAGCTTTGAAGTCAGGGAGACTGAAGGATTGCACATTTTAAAAGGCGAAATATCTGAGATTAAGACAAATTTAAAAGTGCCACATATAGGCTGGAATTCTCTCATCATAAAAAAGGATAATCAACTTTTAAATGGGGTAAGGGATGGAGACAGCGTATATTTTGTCCATTCGTATTATCTTTCAAATGGAGATTTAGATGATATATGTGCGACAGTTGATTATGGAATTTCAATACCTGCTGTTGTATGTAAAGACAATGTATTTTCTTGCCAATTTCATCCTGAAAAAAGCGGTAACATTGGGCTTAAGATATTAAGGAATTTTGCAGAGATGATATGATTTTGATTTTTGGAGGGATTTGATGCTTATTATACCTGCTATAGATATAATAGATGGTAAATGTGTAAGGCTTACAATGGGAGATTATGAGAAAAGTACAGTGTACTATGAAAAACCAGATGATGCAGCGAAGGCTTGGAGAGATCATGGTGCTAAAAGAATTCACATTGTCGATTTAGAAGGGGCTAAAGAAGGACGCCTTGTGAATTTGCGTTCTATCGAAAAAATAAGAAAAGCATTTGACAACGAAATAGAAGTAGGCGGTGGAATAAGAAACATTGAAACTGTTTCAGAGCTTTTTAATTTAGGTGTTGATTACATCATTTTAGGCAGTGTAGCAGTACATGACAGGCGATTGCTATTAGAGATCACTGAAAAATATAAAGATAAAATTATCGTGGGAATTGATGCAAAAGACGGATATGTTGCTACGAAAGGATGGCTTGAAAAAAGCCACATAAAAGATGATGAACTTGCAAAAGAGATTAAAGATATAGGTCTTAGTACGGTCATATACACAGACATTAAAAAGGATGGAATGATGGAGGGCCCTAATTTTGACGCAATAAAAAATATCGTCAATACTCAGTTGAATGTCATTGCTTCTGGAGGAATTGCCACATTGGATGACATACGGAGATTAAAAGACATGGGAGCATTTGGAGCTATAATAGGCAAAGCTCTTTATACAGGCAGAATAAATTTAAAGGACGCATTGGAGGTCGTACAATGATTTCAAAGAGGATTATACCTTGTCTTGATGTAAAAGATGGACGAGTTGTAAAAGGCGTGAATTTTGTAAATTTGAAAGATGCCGGAGATCCTGTAGATGTAGCAGAGGAATACAATAAAGCTGGTGCTGATGAGATAGTCTTTTTAGATATTACAGCGTCTTATGAAAAACGGGATATAATGATAGATGTTGTAAGAAGGACATCGGAGAAAGTATTCATACCCCTTACTGTAGGTGGAGGAATAAGGACTGTAGATGATTTCAGGCGGATACTGAAGGCAGGAGCAGATAAAATTTCAATCAATTCCGAGGCAGTTAAGAATCCAGATCTTATAAAAGATGCTGCAAAGAAATTTGGCAGCCAATGCGTCGTTGTTGCAATAGATGCCAAAAGAAAAGCTGATGGCAAAGGCTTTGATGTGTATATAAATGGGGGTCGTGTTAATACAGGATACGATGTATTAGAATGGGCGAAGAAGGTGGAGAGCTTGGGAGCTGGTGAGATTTTGCTTACAAGCATGGATGCAGATGGAACGAAAAACGGATATGATATTGAATTGACGAGAATGGTGGCTGAAAATGTAAGAATACCTGTTATAGCATCGGGCGGTGCAGGCTGCAAAGAACACTTTAAAGAGGTTTTTTTGGAGGCAAAAGCCGATGCAGCATTGGCAGCTTCTCTATTTCACTATGGAGAGCTTGAGATAAATAAACTCAAAAGTTATCTTAAAGATAACCATATACCTGTCAGGATGATTTGATGGAAAGGATCGTGTTTATGTACATTGATGAATTGAAATTTGATGATAATGGATTGATACCCGCTATCGTTCAAGATTATAAGACAAAGGAAGTCCTTATGATGGCTTACATGAACAGGGAAAGTCTTGAGAAAAGTTTAGAAACTAAGGAGACGTATTTTTTCTCAAGAAGTAGGCAGTGCTTATGGCATAAAGGCGAAACATCCGGCAATATTCAACACATTAAATCTATCAAATACGACTGCGATGGTGATACGATCCTTATAGAGGTTGAAGCGGATGGACCTGCTTGTCATACAGGCAATAGAAGCTGCTTTTACAGAAGCATTTTAGATCTTTCAGGTGATGAAAGTGAATCAATCTTAAAAAATCTCTACAGAAGGATCGAAGGTAGAAAAGAAAATCCTGTAGAAGGGTCTTACACAAATTACCTTTTTTCAAAAGGATTGAATAAGATTTTGAAAAAGATTGGGGAAGAAAACACTGAAATATTGATCGCATCAAAAGAAGGTGACAAGGAAGAAATAATATATGAAATAGCTGATTATATTTATCACTTATTGGTTTTGATGGTAGAAAAAGAAATAAGCCTTGAAGATGTGTATGATGAACTTTCAAGAAGGTATTACAAAACAGATGAATTTAAAGAACAACACAAAATGAGAAAAGAGACAAAATAAGGAAGCATCGCAAACTTCAATTAAGTAGTTTGCGATGCTTCCTTATTTTCGACTTTGTAGACGTTCCAAGGAATCTTGTCTATCAACTTGTTTTTATATATTGAATCAGCCCCCATAAATATATAATTCAAATTTTGCGTATTTGGAATGTCAATCTTAATCCAGACTACATTTTTACTAAAGACTGGATTTGAAATTGGGACATTGTAGATGGAATTTTTAGCCTTTCTGTACTCGTAAAGTTTTCCGCCTATCAGTCCTATATCTATTCTTTTGATATCACCTTTGTAAAATAGCCTCATTTCCAAATGATAAGCCACTTTTTTTGATATAGGTGCCAATGACTTCATTCCTACGTAAAGCTCATTTCCTCTGTAGTAAAATGATGCCATCTCAGTGAGATCTGCGCTTCTGTATATCTCTTGATTTAATACGCCTCCTGCAGGAACTTTAAACAATGTGTATGGCATTTCTGCCTGATTTAAATTTGGCAGCGTGCTGACATCCTTTATATTTATTACAGGTTTCGTGCCAAAAAGCTCGTTTTGCCTTACAAATCCCATTAAAAATGGTTCCATCACAGCAATTTGAGATTTGTATTTCTTAAGTGCTACTTCCTTCTTTTGGATTTCGCTTGGCGTCAATTTGAACACCTGCCATTTTGTATTGCTGTCAGCTATATCAACAGGTGGAAGAAGCGGTCTGTTTGGCTCTAAAAGCCATGGGACAGGCCATTGTGGATGATGAATCAGAAACATATGCTCTCGTACATTTAAGTTCATGGCTACGATGGCATATCTTACAAAATTGCTTACAGCCCAATGATCAGGGTGCACGTCATCTGCCATTGGATAATAAATATCTGTAGGATTGAAAGATTTTATGATTTCTTGTATGCAATTTTCAAGATTGTTTCCTGTATATGCTATGCCAGGTTTATACACATTTTTATAGGGGGAAAATGCGGATTTTGTTCCGCCACTAATTCTGGGAACGTTATTGTCCCAAAAATCGCTCCATAAAAAACGAGTGCTACCATCAGCAAAGCCTAAAAATACTACATCGTTTTTTGGAAGGCCAAGTTCTGCCATTGCAGCTATGCTTTCACTTTGTCTTTGAAGGCCAAGCTTATAAAAGTCTGATGGTGTAGGATTTACATGACCTGTAAGTACAGCAGCAGCTTTTTTGTAGCTATCTCCATTTGTAACTATGACTACTTTTACCGGAATGTTTTGGCTTACTGCTCGCTGTATGACTCCCGCCATTCCTAAAGATTCATCATCAGGGTGTGGTACAATTACAAGTATCCGTTGTCCGGGATTTTTAAATTCCGGTTCCGGCTTTTTTTCTGTCAGATTTGCGAAGGTGGTCTTTAAATTCATAACATATGATACCAATAGCGATAATACAATTATAGTAATTATTAAATATTTCTTCACCTTCATCGCTTCACACCTCCAATTATGTCATAATTGTAGCATATATTTATTAATAATTTGTTAAAAAATTGAGATTTTATGTGAAAAATTTTTTGTAATGTATAACCATAAGCGTAAAATATTATTTGAGAGAAAATTTTTAGGAGGCATTGGCATGATAGTTGATTTCCATTGTGATACGTTGTACTTAGCTGAAAAATACGGAAGAGACATGACGATAAAAAATACTGATGGGCATCTTGACTTAGTTAGATTAGAAGGAGGATTGGTACATCTTCAAGTATTTGCCACTTTTGTTGAACCAGAATTTATGAAAAAAGATGCTGCAGCAAAAACGTTAAAGATGATCGATAAACTTTATCAAGCCATAGAAAAAAGCGATAGAATCAAATTGATTTTAAGTGGTGATGATATTGATGAAGCAAAAAATAAAAACAAATTAGGCGTATTATTGTCAATAGAAGGCGGCGAAGCAATAGAAGGAGATTTGTCCCTTTTAAGGATGTTTTATAGACTGGGCGTGAGAGCTATGACGCTTACTTGGAGCCTTAGAAATGACATAGGTGATGGTGTATTAGGATGCAAGGATTGCGGCATCACGCAATTCGGTGAAAGTGTCGTAAAAGAAATGAACAGGTTAGGAATGATCGTAGATGTATCACATTTAAATGAAAGAGGATTTTGGGATGTTGTAGATTTGTGTGATAAGCCATTTATAGCGTCCCATTCTGACTGTAAAGCTCTTTGCAATCATCCGAGAAATCTAAGTGATAAGCAGATAAAGGCTATTGCTGATAAAAATGGCGCCATAGGAATTAATTTTTGCCCTGATTTTTTAAGAGAAGATGGCAATGCTACAATAGAAGATGTGCTTGACCATGTGGAATATATTGCGAAATTAGTAGGTGCAGAGCATGTTGGATTTGGCTCAGACTTTGATGGCATAGAAAAAACACCTCTCGAGCTTCATGATGTATCGTGTTTTCCTAAGGTACTTGAAGGACTTAAAAAAAGAGGTTTTAACGACGACGAAATAGATTTAATATCTCACGGCAATTTCGAAAGAATAATAAAAGAAATCTTACATTGATTATTTTTACAATAAAAAATAGCCCCGATGATTTAATTGGGGCTTGCATATGTTAAAGGGGGAGTCATTGTTTTGACCAAGAATACATTATACATATAATTCAAATAAAAATCAAGAGGTTATTAAAAAATTATTTGATAAATAAATTTTCAGAAGATTATATTTTAGTGTCAACTTTTATACTTTTTTGTTGAACAATTTAGCTTCAGTAATTATAATAAAAATATAGCACTTTATTGCTGTATAGTGAAAATAAAAATTGGAGGTAAGACAATGAATATCGATATTATAAGAGAAGTAGATCCTGAAGTGGCTGATGCAATTTCTAATGAGATTAAAAGGCAGAAAAATAAGATTGAGCTGATCGCATCAGAGAATTTTGTAAGCCCTGCAGTCATGGAAGCGATGGGCTCACCGCTTACAAACAAGTATGCTGAGGGGTATCCTGGAAAGCGGTATTACGGAGGTTGCGAGTACGTCGATGTAGTTGAGGAGTTGGCAAGAGAGAGGCTTAAAAAGCTTTTTGGAGCAGAGCATGCAAATGTACAGCCTCATTCTGGCGCTCAAGCCAACATGGCAGCTTATTTTGCATTGATAAATCCAGGTGATACAGTATTAGGCATGAATTTGGCACACGGTGGACATTTAACACATGGCAGCAAAGTAAATTTCTCAGGCAAGTTGTACAACATCATACCTTATGGAGTAAGGGAAGACACTGGTTTTATAGACTACGATGAGTTGGAAAGATTAGCAAAAGAGTACAAGCCTAAGCTTATTGTAGCAGGTGCAAGCGCGTATCCCAGGATAATAGATTTTAAGAGATTTAAAGAAATTGCAGATTCAGTTGGAGCATATTTAATGGTAGACATGGCACACATTGCAGGACTTGTAGCGGCAGGACTTCATCCTAATCCTGTAGAGTATTCAGACGTTGTAACGTCTACAACACATAAGACTTTAAGAGGGCCAAGAGGCGGCATAATCTTATCTAAAGAGGTTCACGCAAAGGCCATCGATAAATCTGTTTTTCCAGGAGTACAAGGTGGTCCACTGATGCACGTAATCGCTGCAAAAGCAGTATGCTTTAATGAAGCATTAAAACCAGAATTTAAAGAATATCAGAAGAAGATCGTGAGAAATGCAAAAGCCTTGGCAGATGGCCTTATGGACAGAAAAGTGAACTTAGTTTCAGGTGGTACAGACAATCATTTGATGTTATTGGACTTAAGAGGGACTGGCGTCACAGGCAAGGAATTAGAAAAAAGGCTTGACTATGTAGGAATAACGGCAAATAAAAATGCCATACCAAACGATCCATTGGGTCCTAATGTCACTTCAGGCCTAAGGCTTGGAACACCAGCGGTTACTACGAGAGGAATGAAT
Organism: Thermoanaerobacterium thermosulfurigenes; assembly: GCF_051201035.1. NCBI lineage: Bacteria > Bacillati > Bacillota > Clostridia > Thermoanaerobacterales > Thermoanaerobacteraceae > Thermoanaerobacterium > Thermoanaerobacterium thermosulfurigenes. The sequence continues at coordinate 94,199 of NZ_JBPODR010000005.1, read as the reverse complement.
GAAGATGACATGGATGTGATTGCTGATATAATCTATAATGTTTTAAAAGATGAAAATTACGTTGATGTAGCTAAAAAGAGAGTAAGTGAACTTCTCGACAAATATCCACTTTATGAATAAGCCTGCAGTTAGGCTTATTTATTTTTACTTGTTTTAGGATTTCTTATGAAAGACAGTATCAATGCTATAAGCGGTATGATTATCTGCAGCGGCACATGAATATAAAGCGTCGTCAATTTAAGGCCAATCAGAATGTGAAGTGGGTATGAATCAGCTATTAATATAGATAAGGCGTATACGATAGTGCCCACAGGTATAAGCAAAAATTTGTACTCTTTTAAGTTGAAGATCGTCTGTATTGTCTTTATGGCGGCATACGTAAAGACAGTTATTTTTATGACACCTCCTATAACAGTTACTATTGCATAAAATGGGTCAAGATTTCTAAAAGTTCCAAATTTCATTATAAGTGCAAGCTCATAAAATGGGAAATTTGCCCTTGTCGCTTCTGCTACTCCAAGGACTGAAAATATTTCCACTGTGTTTAATGCAAGCCAAAGGCCTGTTGTTACAACTAATGCAAAGCAATATTTGGTCAATTTATTTGTGTTAAACTTGAATTCTGGGAACACCATCATAAATGTGATAAGCTCACCGTATGGAAATGTGAGAATATTTGGAAATGCAGCTTTTACTACAGGCATAAGTCCATTTCCTAAGATAGGAAAAATTTTTTTTATAGTTACACAATTTACGCTGAATACGCCAATGATTTGAAAAAATGCCATGATAATAAAAGTTGGCAATAGCACGTGTGAAGACTTTATCATAACGCTTATGTCGAACACAAGGTAGTACATAACTACAACCAAAATTGCAATTGAAAAGGCTGATACAGGTGCTTGCTTGTATATGGTACCTATATTAAGCTCGGCAAAATCTCTTGTTACGCGGGCAGCTATGTACAAGAAGTAAATGGCGTAAATTACAGAAAGCACTTTGCCAAATGCCTTTCCAAATGTGACTTCCAAAATTTGAGGCAGATTTCCATCGTGCATTTTATAAAGTGTTACGTATAAGTAGACCAGTGGCAGTGCAGCGACAGTTGCCAGCAATATTGATATCCACGCGTCTTGCTTTGCAGACGCGCCTAATACAAATAATACAGCACTTCCTAATTCAAACGCCAGCATTGCAGAAAAAAGTTCCTTGTACGTTATTTTATTCATTAGTTTCACATCCTAATCTGCTATTCTATATTATTATGTTGTGAATAATTTTTTGTTTTTACTCACTTAGAACCATTTTCAAACATAATTTCTATAAAATAAAACAGGTATTTCATTATTGGTAGAACCAACAATGTTGAAGCAATATTAAAGAACATATGGCTATTTGAAATTTGCAAAGACACATTGCCTGGAGTAATAAATTTCAAAAATTTATAGTAATAGTGTGTCAAAGGGAGAAAAACGATTGTTCCTATTAGATTAAAAAGCACGTTAAAAATAGCTATTTTCTTTCCTTCTTTGTTTGTGGCAATGCTTATCAATAAAGCTTCAGAGCACGTGCCTATATTAAGTCCATACACGATGTAGATGGCATTGTATACAGGCATTATTTTAACATTTGCAAGAACTTGAAGCATTGCGATGCAAAATGTGCTAGACTGCATGATAAGTGCCATGACGATTCCAGTTGCTATGCCATAAAATGGGTTTTCTGTCATAGTGACAAAATTTTTTATAGCAGAAAAATTTCTAAGTGGTGAAACGGCTATATCAATTATTTTTAGTCCCGCAAATATGATTCCGAAGCCCAAAAGTATATTGCCGATGAACTTAAATATTTTTTGCTTTTGAAATCTTAAAATGGAGCCTAAAAAAATCAAGTAAGGTACAGCACTGTAAAGGTCAAATGCGTAGAGTTGAACGGCAATCGTTGTTCCGATATTTGCTCCCATTATTATGCCTGCTGCACTGTACAAGTTTAGAAGTCCTGCATCAGCCATGCTAACTGCTACTATTGTAATCATGCTGCTGCTTTGCATCATTATGGCCAGAATGAATCCAATAAATATTGATAAATATATATTACCTGTGTATTTTTCAATAAGTGTCTTGACTTTGTGCTTTGAAATGATTTTTAACGATGAAGTTAAAAATAAAAGTCCAAGGAGAAAAATTGCGATACCTAAAGCTATGAAAAAGATCGTATTTACCATTTTGACCTCCAGCGTTTTTTTAATACATATTTATTTTGATTTTGAAATATTACTATTAAATATGACTTTGTATAAAATGATTTTTTTTCTGGATACTAATTAGTAGTAATAATCATAGAAGGTGATGATATGAAAGCTATAATCATGGCTGGTGGTGAGGGTAGCAGGTTAAGGCCGTTGACATGTGGAATTCCTAAGCCTATGGTACCTATGGCTGGAAAGCCAGCTATTTGGCATATTATAAACCATGTTCAAAAGTATGGCATAAATGATGTGGGTGTAACCCTTTTTTATTTGCCTCACAAGATAAAAGATTATTTGTATGAGCAATACGGTGACGTGATAAAGTATTACGTGGAAGATAAACCACTTGGGACAGCAGGCAGCGTAAAGAATGCTGCTGATTTTCTTGATGATACATTTGTGGTAATAAGCGGCGATGTGATAACAGATATAGATCTGAAAAAGGCTTATGAATTTCACAAAAACAAAGGTTCGAAAGTGACATTGGTGCTTACAAAAGTAGATATTCCATTGGAATATGGCGTTGTGATAACAGATGATGATGGAAAAATCGTGAAGTTTTTAGAAAAACCATCATGGGGAGAGGTATTTAGCGATACTGTAAATACAGGTATTTACATCATAGAGCCTGAGATTCTAAATTTCATACCTGATAACAGGCAATTTGACTTTAGCAAGGATTTATTTCCAATGCTGCTTGAAAAAAATGTTCCTGTGTATGGATACATCAGCAACGATTACTGGTGTGACATAGGGAATGGAGTTCAATACCTTAAAAGCCACCTTGATCTCCTAAGTGGGAATATCGATCTTGGATTTAAAGAGAAAATAAGCAAAGATGGAATGATTTTTGGTAAAAATGTTTTTATATCTCAGAGTGCCAAGCTTGTTCCGCCATTAATAATAGGCGACAGTGCTATTATAGATGATGGTGCAGTGATAGGACCGAATGTAATAATTGGAAGTGGAAGCTATGTAGGACCTATGTCAACATTAAAGAATAGCGTACTTTGGGACAATGTAAAAATTGGAAGAAATAACGAAATCAGAGGAACTGTATTTTGCAGCGGAGCAATTACCGAAAATAACGTCAGGACTTTTGATAATTCAATAATAGGTGAAAAATCTAAGCTTCAATCGTTTTGTGAGATTAAACCAAATACGAAAATATGGCCTAATAGAATCATATCAACAGGGAATATAGTAGAAAGAGATGTTGTGTGGGGAAATAATGATGAAGCGTCATTGTTTGGAGATAGAGGGATAAAGGGGAATTTGCATGATAATCTTACACCTGACAATTTGGTAAGATTAGGTGAAGTAATAGGCAGCGTATTTGATGGAGAGATACTTGTGGGATGTGTGGATGATTCTTACGCAAGATTAGCTTTAAATCTTTTAAAAGATGGGATAATTTCAGTGGGAAGAAAGGTGTACAATGCTCATTCTACCATACTGCCTGCTATGAGGTATTCTATCAAAAAAAATGGATATAAAGCAGGCGTATTTGTAAAAAAAATAGATAAAAAAACGGTAAATATTATTTTAATAGATGAGAATGGGTGTGACGTGGACAGAAATGTAGAGAAAAAGATATTGAATAAATACAAGATCAACGATTATAGTATAGCCAATGTTATAAATGACGAAGTTATAGTAGATGTAAATAAGGAGTACGCTGAAAGTTTATCTTTAAATGGCGATTCATTTGAAAAATTAAATGTAAATTTTATTGGTCAGACCACAAGAAGTTTATTAAGCTTGTTAAATCAAAGTCGCGGTTATGAAAAAGCTGTGGCAAGTTACGATATGGGTATTAAGATTTCAGATGATGGAGAAAATGTTGAAATTTATGATGATGAAGGACATTTGCTTGATGAAGATGAATTGGATTATTTGAGGATACTTGTCGGCAAGGAAAATGGGAAAAGTAAGTTTATAATACCATTCAATAGTTCTCAATTTTTAAGTGAAATGTCGAAAGAGCTTGGCATCGAGACGAGGTTTAGTAAAATCTCTCAGAGCGAGAAGATGAAAAAAATGTTTGAGATTGAAAGTAATAATGGTGATGAGAATTCTCAGTTTAGCCTTAGTTTCGACGGTATAAATTTTACATTGAGATTAGTTGAATATTTAAGCAAAAACAAGCTTAAATTGTCTGATTTAAAGAAGTCTATACCACAGAGGGTTAAATTGAACAAAGTGATAAACTGTAATTGGAAGGACAAGGGTTTGATAATAAGAAAGTTTTACGAAAAAAAGGATGAAAAATCGATGTTTTTAGATGGGATAAGGTTTAATTATGGCGATGCTTGGGTTTTGTTAGTTCCAGATTCAGAGCTGCCTGCATGCAGAATATATTCAGAGGCTCCCACAAAGGAAAAAGCAGAGGCACTTTTAAACAAGTATGTTGAATATGTGAATGAAATAATAAAGTCTAAAGACAGTTAATAAAAAATTAATGTCTAAAACATTGCAGATGAACCTAAAAATTGATATAGTTAATATTGTGGAATGATCTGCAATGTTTTTATTTTTGCTTAGAATGGTGATAATATGTCAAACAAATACATATCTGCTTCTGAGATAAATCAATACTTGTATTGCCCATATCAATGGTACTATGAAAAAAAGTACGGACATAAATATATAAATGAATTGAGAGAAAAAAACGGCATAAGGTATGAAGATAGCAACTTTAAAAAAGGCATTGAGTATCATGAGAAATACTATAGAGATATTGTAAGGTTAAAATACAAGAAAATAGCTATAGCCATATTGATTCTCTTGGCTTTTGTAGCTATTGTAATAGGGTTTTTGAAATGATAGTGTTAAATTTCGTCTTTACACTTTTAATACTTTACGTCATCTTGAAGGAGATTGCAGAAAAAAGACCTCCTTATAAGGAGATGAAAAGGACAATCGGTTTCAAAAGAGGAAAGCTTATATACATAGATAAGCAGGAAGAGGTAAAAAAGGACGGCGTTATGTACAGCAAGCTTTTAAAATCTTCAAAATATGGCATAAGTGGAAAGCCAGATTATATTTACGATGTTGGGAATGAATTGATACCGTTGGAGCTAAAAAGTTCAAAAGCCGAAGGACATTCCCCATTTTTGAAAGATGTCATGCAATTGACTGCTTATTTTTTGATAATAGAAGAAGAATTTGGTAAAAAAGTAAGACGGGGTAGAATCGTCTATCAAAATACGATGTTTGAAGTATATAATACGAAAGGTCTTAGAAGAGAACTTATTAAAATTATAAAAGAGATGAGACTCTTAGAAGAAGAAAAGTTTTTCCCTGATGTGGAAGGGGATTTTATAAAGTGCAGATTTTGCCCATGTAGAGACACTGTGTGCGAGATATATAAAGGAAGCAAAGTAAAAATCTGATAAGAATACAAAACATCTGAATGCAAAAAATACATAAGAAGATATTTTTGAAATGAGGATGATAAAATGTTAAAAAAGTTAGGCGTTTTATTTTTTGTCATAGTGATGGTTTTATCGACAGCATCTTGCAGCTTTCTGAAAACCAAGAATCCAACAAATGTGGAAAAGAAGTCTGTTCAAAAGCCAAGTGTGAATGTGAAGACAAATAGCAGTGTGGCAAGCAATAACGGGAAAGATAATTCAGCTAAAAATACTTCTAACGATGTTAGTGATACTAAGATTACGGAGAACAACACCGTGAATAGCAATGTGTACAGTAATTCTTTGATAAATACACAAGGCCTTGATAATACATTGTACGGATGGGGTATGAGGGTGTTACCTGATCACAAGACGCCTGAGATTACATCCAAAGCTATGAGCCTTATAAAAAAATACGATGGAATATTTACAGGCGACACAACAAAAAAATACGTGTACTTGACATTCGATGAAGGATATGAAAACGGATATACACCTAAAATCTTAGACATACTAAAGGTAAATGATGTAAAAGCGGCTTTTTTTGTGACGGGTCCGTATATTAAAGAGCATGGTGATCTTGTTAAGAGAATGGTGTCTGAAGGACATATAGTAGGCAACCATACAGTAAATCACCCCAGTCTTCCTAAGCTTTTAGATGAAAAAGTTAAAACCGAGATAACTGGTCTTGCTGAAATGTTTAAAGAGCTTACAGGAAAAGATATGCATTATTTGAGGCCACCTATGGGTGAGTACAGCGAAAGGACATTGTATATAGCAAAGTCTTTGGGATATAAGACGGTGTTTTGGAGTCTTGCTCTTGCTGATTGGCAGCCACTGCCAGGAGGTCCTGATGAAAGCTACAATACCGTTATGGCCAGAATTCATCCAGGAGCAGTAATACTGCTTCATGCTGTCTCAAAAGATGATACGATGGCTCTTGATAGGATATTAAAAGATATAAAAGCGCAGGGATATGTATTTAAGACTTTAGATGATATAAGCCAATAAAGCGAGGGGATAATTTTGAATCATATATTAGAGAGGAAGAATTTTTACATGATGGCTGTTGCGTTTGTTTTAAGCTTTGGCGCTATAGCCATCATAATGAAATTTTCAGGGTATCAAGGATTAAAAGATGTTATGAATATAAATCCTATATACATTGGCATCATGCTGCTTTTTATTTTTTTAAGCTTGATGGTTGATACTTATAGGATAAGGGATTTACTTTTGGCGTTAGGAGAAGATCTAAGCGTTGGATATCTATTTAAGTTCAATTTGGCTACTTTTTTCTTCAGTTATATAACTCCATTTGGTTCAGGTGCACTTCCAATAACTATTTACCTTTTAAACAAAAAAAAGATACCACCAAATAAAAGTCTTATGATTTTTACAGCCAAGATTTTGTTTTCAGGTATTTTTTTCGGCACGATACCTCCTATTTTACTGATATTTTTTAGAAAGCAGTTGGAGCTTACGCATGCTTTATCTATATTTGCCATATTGGTTTCATTTATACTACTGATTTTATTGATAGCTCTCATCTATATAATATTGAGGCCAGCTTTTTTAATCTCTGTAGTAAATTTGATTGCTGGCATAAGTTTTTTCTCAGGTGAAAGGTATAAAAAGTTTTTTGAAAATACAAAAACTGAAATTATTGAATACAATCACAGATTTAATGAACTTTTCATGGTAAGTTCGGGAGGAAAGCTCTTAATATCACAGCTTTTGTACGCTATGCTTTTTTGGACTTTGTTTTACAGCATTGCACCAATTTTGATGATAGCAATGAACATAAAATTCAATATTTTAGCTGTCATATCAAGGCAAATTATATTTTACGATATTCTTGCTTATAATGTGATACCAAGTGGGGCAGGATTTGTTGAAGTTGGCTTTGCCAGTATATTTTCAAATATAGTTCCACATCATCTATTAGGTGTGTTTATAGGTATATGGAGATTTTTCACATACTACGTTTATTTGATTGCATCAGGAATAGGATTTTTCTTAATGATGAGAAAAGATACAGACAAGCCGTTAGGCGCTGAATGATTATTTTACCACATTGCGCCTTAAAAATCTTTTTATTGACTTTATTCGAAAAAACGAATATAATTAGTTGGGAAGGGTGATAACATGGTAACAATTGATTTGTACGACAAGACGGCTGAGTACTTTAAAGCACTGTCGCATCCGACAAGAATCAAGATTATTGAGCTTCTAAGTAGAAATGAGATGTGCGTTTGTGAAATGATGGCTGTTTTGAATCTTGACCAATCTCATATTTCAAGACATCTTATGGTGTTAAGAGCAAATGGGATAGTAAAAGATTCAAGGGAAGGGACGAAGATTTATTATACTCTTAAAAATAAGGACATGGTTAAAATTATAGATTCAGTTAAGAAAATAGTTGGTGAGTAGGTAGTTGCTTATCCGATATATTCGAATAACCGAATAAAAAAATAAAATTTCAATAAATATATTGACATATGACAAAAACCAAGATATACTATTATTGATTTAGCAAAATATTATAGGAGGTCTGAGATGAAAGAAAAAATTAGTTTAAATGATGTTGTAAGGCACTTTTCCCCTGCTTGGTATGCATCAGTCATGGGGACAGGAGGCTTAGCAAATGTTTTGTATATGCTAAGCGGTAAAATGGCGTTTTTAAAGCCGCTCTCTGTAATAATCTTTTGGTTAAATGTTATTCTGTTTTTATTGTTGATAGGGCCATGGACAGCGAGATGGTTTTTGCACTTTGATAAGTTAAAAGATGATTTAAGACATCCAGTGATGTCAAACTTTTTCGTCACGATGCCTGTTGGAGGACTTATCTTAGGTACTAATTTCTTTATCATAGGAAAAGATTTCTTTAATATGAGCTTTGTAGTGCTTCTTGGAACTATACTATGGGCTTATGGTGTGTTATTAGCTCTAATTTTTGGCGTATTTGTAACATACAATATGATGTTAATGGATGAAGTAAGCCCAGAACTAACTAATAATTCATGGTATATAACACCTGTGGCAAGTATAGTAATACCGCTTCTTGGAAATCAGCTTGTGAAAGCTTATGCAAAGAAAAGTATTGGTGTAGCACAAATTGTAAATCTTACTGATATTGTGTTTTTTGGAATAGGTTTGTTTCTATTCATAATACTTAGCAGTATAATATTAAACAGGTTTATAAATCATAAAATGCCTCATGCTATGGCTACACCTACATTTTGGATAATTTTAGGCCCCATAGGCGTAGGAACGTTAAGCTTAATGGGAATCGCTGATGCGTCGAAATTAGTTGGCCTTATTACAACCACTGATTCTCTAAAAATGTTATCTCTTATTTTGTGGGGATTTGGAATATGGGCTTTTGTTCTCACAATTGCTATAACTGTCAAATATTTAAGAGAAGGTGGAATTCCTTTTTCACTATCATGGTGGGCCTTCATATTCCCGCTTTCAGCATATACGCTTTCTTCATTTAATGTATATATGTATGTGAAGCTTCAAATAGTGTACTGGTACACACTTTTATTAGCTGCATTATTGATTGTCTTATGGATAAGCACTTTTATAAAATCTTTGGTTGGGACATTTAATGGAAAGCTTTTGGTCCCTCAGGAACCTAAAAATAAAAAGTAAATAACTTGTGTAATGTAGCTATTTGCTACATTACACAGGCAACCTATAATATATTTTATAAATTTATGAAATATTTTTTTTAGAACAAATAGTTATTTTTTTGGCTATTTGATTCGAAAAACCGAATCAAGAAATAAAAGGAGGTGCGATGATGATTATAGCTTTTGCATCAAAAAATCATTTGGGACTTAACAGCGATATAGGAAGTGATATTGTAAATTCTGAATACATTACAGTTGCAGAGGTAGAAGATGGTAAGTTAAAGAAAGTAAAAAATGTAGAAAATATATTTTACAATGATCAAAAATTGAATGCAAAAGATTTTGTGGACTTTATTTCAAAGACAAATGCTGAGATTTTTGTTGTGATGAACATAAGTGAAGAAATAAAAGCAGAACTTTTAAAGAACAACATATCAGTAAAGCTTGTAACATTAGGGCGAATAGCAGATATATTAAAGTCATTTTAAAGATTGAAAAAAGATTGAAAGGGGGTGAAAGACATGGCTAAAAATTGGTATCCGATTATTGACCACGATAAATGCATACAGTGCTACCAGTGTGTTAATTTCTGCACACACGATGTTTATACAATAGGCGACGATGGTTTTCCGCTTGTAATAAATCCTGACAACTGTGTAGAATTCTGCAGAGGTTGCCAGAAGATATGCGATAACGATGCTATATCTTATTTTGGCGACAATAAATAAGCTTAATTTACAATCTCGTTTAAAGATTTTAAAAAATTATAAATTTAATTGGAGGGAATAATAAAATGAGCAAAAAGGGATTGCTTTTATGTGTATGCCAAGGCACATGTCCTTCATTTCAGGAGATGGACACATTCGAAGTCTTAAACACATTGAGAAGAGAAAATATATTCGAATGGGTAGGATTGCATCCACAGCTTTGCGCAGAGGATGGCGACAGGTATTTGCGTGAACTTTTGAAAGGTGCAGATATAGATGAGTTATACGTTGCTGCATGTGATCCAGTAATGCAGAGAAAAATGTACAGGGATGCTTTTGATGCAGTAGGATTCGACAGAGAAAAGCATATCGGTATAGAAATAAGAAATATGAATACAGAGCAAGTAATAAATGAGATTAAAAAGGCTGTTAAAGAAAAAGAACAAGGTTAAAATAAAAGAAATATAATATAACTGCTGCGATTGCTAAATAATCTTAATTATGTTAGTCGCAGCAGTTTAAAAATAAATCATAAATTGACATATGACAATAATCGGTATATAATATATTTGAAATTTCAAATATATATTTTGCTTCTATTATACCCTGCTATAGTATAGTATAAATTAATTGTCGAGAACAGAAAATGTTATTAAATAGGTATTATAGGTAACAATATATTAAAAAGAGTTCTATAAATGTGGAGGAAATATTATGAACAATATGGGTGATTCAAATGGTTATTCAAAATCGAAATGGATTTTGTATACCGTAATGATAGGCGCATTTATGTCTATGTTTGACAGCGGTGTTGTAAATGTGGGACTTCCTGTCATATCAAAAGAATTTAAAGTAGACATAAATACTGTTCAATGGATAGCCACCATTTATTTGCTTACTATGTCTGCACTTTTGCCGATACTCGGCACAATAGCTGATAATTATGGCAGAAGGAAGATATACAATATGGGATATTTTATAATATCAATCTTTACGCTACTGTGTGGTCTATCTGTAAATCTTACAATGCTTTTAGTGATGAGGACTTTACAGGCAGTAGGTGGTGCAATGGTAATGGCAAATGGAATGGCCATTGTGACAGAAAATTATCCACCTAATGAAAGAGGTAAAAATATAGGCTTGCTGGCTACTACTATGGCTATAGGAAGTATTGCAGGTCCTCCATTAGGAGGGTATGTAACTGGAATTTGGGGTTGGAGATCTGTATTTTATTTGACATTTATTGTATCTATTTTGGGATTTATAGCTTCGTACTATTCAGTTCCTTTAGATAGAAAACGTGCAAAAAAAGATTTTAAATTTGATCTTACTGGTTCTATATTTTTGGTGCTTTCAATAGTAACATTCATATTAGGATTTTCGGATATAAATAAGTATGGGATAAATAATCCTATTGTTTATGGTAGCTTAATCATTTTTGCAGTGTCATTTGTCATATTTATTATAGCTGAAACAAAAAAAGAACATCCTGTTGTAAATTTAAGCTTATTCAAGAATATCACTTTTACATCATCAGTTATAGCTTCATTATTATCGTTTATGACCATGTACTCACCAAATGTCTTGATGCCTTTCTATTATCAGAAAGTTGTTGGATTAAGTGTAGGGACATCAGGATTATATATGATGGCTTTTCCAGTGGCAATGGCTATAATATCTCCTTTTAGTGGTGCACTTTCTGATAGGATAGGAGCTGTAGCATTGACGTCATCTGGACTTGTCATAAATGGAATTGGTCTCATACTGCTTGCAAATGTTAAAATAAATACACCAATTTATTTAGTTTTAGTGTATGTAGGGCTTATGGGATTGTCTCTTGGAATGTTTCAGTCACCTAATAATAGCTGTATAATGGGCAGCGTTCCTAAGGATAAATTAGGAGCGGCAAATGGCATTACGCAACTTGTAAAAAATTTAGGCATGGTAATGGGCATGGCATTTTCTGTTGCATTGTTTACAGCATTTATGAAGCATTACACAGGAAACTATAGCACTAAATTTCTTCAAAGTGCTCATATAGTTTACTATATTGCTGCAGTATTGAGCTTTATAGGTGCTGCAATATCTGCAATTAGAAATAAAACAAATTAATAAAAGAAAGGTGATTAAAGTGAAGGAACTAAAGTATGATGTTGTTGTGGTAGGCGGAGGGCCTGGTGGAACACCGGGAGCCAATATGCTTTCCAAAAATGGCCTTAAAGTTGCCCTTGTTGAAAAAGGTGTTGGCTTAGGTGGAACGTGTCTTTTTGAGGGTTGCATTCCATCAAAAATATATATTGAGACGGCTACAAGATATGCAGATATAAAAAAGTTTAAAAATTTTGGCGGAATACTTAATTACAATGATATTGATGTCGATTTTTTAGCCATAAAGGAAAGAAAAGATAAAATATTAAATGCACGTGTTACAAGAGCTGAAAAAGCTTCTAAAATGAATAAATTGGACATTTATTATGGAATGGCTACTATAGCAGACAAAAATGTTGTAGAAGTTGAAACAAAAGAGGAGAAGATAAGGCTTGTATTTGATAAGCTTATTATTGCTACAGGTTCTGAGACAGTAAAACCACCTATACCGGGAATTGAGTTGCCAGGTATAATGTTTAGTGAAGATGTATTTGAACTAAAAACAAAACCTAAATCTATGGTTGTAGTAGGTGGTGGATATATTGGTGTTGAAATAGCATCTATGCTTGCTAGAATGGATACAAAGGTCACTATCATTGAGGCACTTCCAAGGATATTGACTACTGAAGATGTTGCAGTAAGTGAAGCAGTAGAAGAAGGCTTAAAAGAATACAATATAGATATTTACACAGATGCTAAAGTAGCATCAATTTCTAAAGAAAATGACTTATTTAAGGTCAACTATGTAAAAGGTGGTATCGAAAATGCGGTATCAGCTGAAAAAGTATTGGTAGCAGTTGGAAGAAGACCTCGTACTGAAAACTTAAATATAGAATTATTGGGAATAAAATTAGGAAATCATAAAGAGATACCAGTAAATGATTTTATGCAAACAGAAAACCCAAATGTGTATGCAACTGGCGATGTAAATGGCAAAATTATGCTTGCACATGCGGCTACAAGAGAATCAATTATTGCAGCGAAATCAATATTGGGGAGCAATGTTCCGATGACTTACAATGCAATACCACATGCGATTTTCTGTGAACCTGAGGCGGCAAGTGTTGGCATTGACTCATCAAAAGCAACTGATTTAGGTTACAAAGTTATCAAATTCTCTTATTCAGAGGATGCAAGAGCATTGATTGTAGGTGATGATAAGGGATTTGTTCAGATGATTGTCGACCCTGCGACTCATAAGCTTTATGGTATGCAGATAGTAGGAAAAGAAGCTGGTGAGCTTATAATGGAAGCAACATATATAATTAGGACGAATGGTAGGCTTGAGGATATTACTGCAAGCATCCATACACATCCTACATTAAGCGAAATAATAACTGAAGCGGCAGAGAAAGCATTAAATCTTTTATAAAACTTTATTATGCTACGTATGCAAGTTTATTGCTTGCATACGTATGTCCAATAATATATAGGATTTAACATGATTATCGGGAGAGCAAAGAGATGAAGATTGGTATTCCAAAGGCGCTTTTATATTATTATTATTTTCCGTTTTGGGATGTTCTATTTAAAGAATTGGGAATAGAAACGGTATTATCTGAAGACACATCGAAAGTCATATTGGATTTAGGCGTTAAGAAAGCAGTGCCAGAGATATGTGTTCCAATGAAAGTGTATACTGGACACATTATAAATCTTTTAGATAAAAATGTTGATTATATATATATTCCTAGATTCGTAAGTTTAAGCAAAGGTACATTCATGTGTCCAAAATTCATGGGATTGCCAGACATGATTAAGGGATTGTTTGATGACATTGATGACAAGATATTGACGAATAGCATAATTTCTAAAGACGATGATATTTCTGATTTTAAGATTTACAAAGATTTCATAGTGAGGTTAGGCGTAAGTAAATATGATTTAAAAAAAGCATTAAAAAGAGCAAGAGAAGAATGGCTCTCTTTTAGAAAGTTAAATAAAAAAGGTTTTGATATAAATGAACTTTTGGATGAAGATACACCTCAAAAATATGATGGCGATATTACAATAGGTTTATTGGGATATGTATACAATGTTTACGACAGATTTATGAATATGGATCTTATAAATACATTGAGAAAGATGAATGTAAAAATCATTACATTTGATATGTTAGATGAAAAATTAATCAAAAAGTATCAAAGCCGTTTTAAAAAAGAGATGTTTTGGGAGTTTACTAATAAGATAATGGGAGCTGCTTATAATTTTATGGAAATGGATATTATTGATGGCATAATACAAATATCAGCCTTTGGATGTGGTCCTGATTCCATTCTTGAACCGTTTCTTTCTATAGATTCAGAAAATGCAAAGAAACCGTACATGATATTGCGAATAGATGAGCAAACGGGAGAAAGTCATATATTGACACGTATAGAAGCGTTTATTGATCTTGTTAGAATAAAAAAGCAAAAATTGAAAAGAGTTAAAGTTGAAAACACTTCGGAAGGCGTGATTTAATTGAAAGTTACTTTTCCATATATGGGTTCACCACTTATTTATGAAAAGTTATTTGAATTGTTAGGGCATGATGTTATAACTCCGCCAAAGCCATCTCTCAAGACAATAAATTATGGTGTTAAATATAGCCCTGAATTTGCATGTTTTCCTTTGAAAGTCATATTGGGAACATATTTAGAAGCTATTGAGTTAGGAGCAGATACGATAATAACATCTGGGGGTAATGGACCTTGTAGAGCTGGTTACTATGGAGAAGCACAGAAGAAAATTTTAGAGAATATGGGGTATGAAGTGGATTTTATAATATTGGATGAACCAAAAAGAGATTTTAAAGGCTTCTTACAGAAAATATCAAGGATTAAAGGAGAAAATACGTGGACAGACGTATTAAGAATAGTAAACACTGTATATAAAATGGCAAAATCTATGGATAAAATAGAAAAAATAATAGAAGAAAAAAGAGCTTATGAATGCAACAAAGGCGAATTTACAAAAGCTTGGAATGAAATATTATCGTTGTATAGAAGAATTAGAATGCCTGATGATATATTATTTGTAGAAAAAGAGGCATATAGACGCATTAATAATATTGAGATATGCAATGTTCCTGAGAGCGAAAAAATAAAAATAGGTATAGTTGGTGAAATATATGTTGTTATGGAGCCATCTATAAATAACAATATAGAAGAAGTTTTGAATGGATATGGAGTAGAAGTGGAAAGAGCTCATTATATATCAGAATGGATAGACAATAATTTACTGCCTTTTAAGATCAATAAAAAAGAACATGATATTTTGAAAAAAGCAGAAAAATATATAGAGATAATAATAGGTGGTCATGCAAAACAGTCGATCGGTGCAATTTTGGATTTTAAAGATAGGGGATTTGATGGTGTCATACACTTAAAGCCCTTTGGATGTTTACCGGAATTAATTTCTCAGAGTATAATAGATAAAATATCTAAGCAATATGATTTTCCAATTATATCTCTTTCCATTGATGAACAGTCAGCTACTGCAAATTTATTAACAAGGATTGAAGCATTTATTGACGTGGTAAAAAATAAAAAATTAATGGTAAAGAAGGTGAAGTAGTATGAAGAATATATACATTGGTGTTGATGTTGGTTCTGTTAGCGTAAATGTCGTAGCAATTGACGAGGAAGACGATTTGTTATTTAAGTCATATACAAGGAATATAGGACAACCAGTAGATATAGTAAAAAGTGAAATTAAAAAGCTTTATCAAGCAATTGGTGATAGCAATATAAATGGGATTGGAATAACTGGCAGTGGAAGGCAACTTTTAGGATATATTTTAGGAGCAGATGTAGTAAAAAATGAGATTACAGCACATGCTACAGCAACATTGTATTATTATCCAGATGTAAAAACGATATTTGAGATAGGAGGACAGGATTCTAAGTTAATAATTATTAACGATGGTATCATATCAGACTTTGCAATGAATACAGTCTGTGCGGCCGGAACCGGATCGTTTCTTGATCATCAGGCAGAGAGGCTTGGAATAAAAATAGAGGATTTTGGAGAAATTGCACTGACTGCTGAAAGAGATGTTAGAATAGCAGGCAGATGTACTGTTTTTGCAGAATCAGATATGATATCAAAACAGCAGTACGGATTTAGCAAAGCTGAAATATTAAAGGGTCTTTCTAAGGCTTTAGTCAGAAATTACATGAATAACCTTGTAAGAGGAAAGAAATTAAAACCTCTTTATGTCTTTCAAGGAGGTGTTGCAGCAAACGTAGCAATTAAAAAGGCATTTGAAGAAGAAATTGGAGAAGAAGTTATTGTACCTAAGCATTTTGATGTAATGGGTGCGATTGGAATTGCAATGATAGCAAAAAATCATATAAAGACAACAAATAAGCCGACAAAGTTTAAAGGTTTTGAAATTTCTGAAGAGAAATTTGTAACAACTAGTTTTATTTGCAATGGTTGCCCAAATGAATGTGAAGTTATTAAAATACAGGCAAATGGCAAGACGATTGCAATGACAGGCGATAAGTGTGGTAAATGGTCTAATTCTATAGTTTAAAAAATTGGGAGGTTATTAAAATGGCTCATCATCATGAACATGAAGTCAAAACTAAGAAAAGCTTAATAACAACGATGTTTTTAAATTTTTCAATAACAGCAGCAGAAATTATTGGAGGGCTATTCTCAGGAAGTTTGTCCCTTATATCAGATGCGCTTCACAATTTTAGCGATGCTATATCTATCATAATTAGTTATTTTGCTATGTTGATATCACAGAAGGAAAATAATGAAAGGATGACGTTTGGATATAAGAGAGCAGAAATTCTTGCAGCTCTTTTTAATTCAGTCGTTTTGGTTGTAATATCGGTATTTTTGTTTAAAGAGGCTTATATAAAATTTTTCAATCCAGAGCCTATCAATGGAGCTATAATGATTGTAGTTGCTCTAATAGGTCTTTTGGCAAATGCATCGTCGGTACTTCTGCTTAAAGAAAATGCAGAAGAAAATCTCAACATTCGTTCTGCCTACGTACATCTTCTGTCAGATGCCTTGTCTTCTGTAGGAGTAGTTATTGGAGGAATATGTATATATTTTTTTAAAATTTATTGGATAGATCCGCTATTGACGGTTTTAATTGGTATATATATAATTAAAGAAAGCTTTGAAATAATCAACGAATCTGTGAGCATACTTATGCAAGGAACACCTGAAAACATAGATTTAGAAATTGTAAAAAGAGAAATTGAGAAATTACCAAATGTAAAAAATATTCACCATGTTCATGTTTGGCAGACAAATGACGACGATGTACATTTTGAATGCCATGTAAATTTAAAAGATGATGTTAAAGTAAGTCAATCAAAAGAGGTGATGGAACAGATTGAAATTGTTTTAGATGAATTGTTTGACATACATCATGTTACATTGCAGATGGAGTACGAATGTTGTGAAGATGTTGGCTTGATAAAAAAGGTTGATGATACTATTAATTAACACATTTCTGTAATTTAAAATGGGAGAGGAATGTGATGCGAAATGATAGCCAGTGCTTTTTTGCTTTTAGGCATTATTTCTGGTTTTGTTTTATTTAGAAATTTGAAGGTGACTTATGGTAATCAGCCTCTTAAAAGGCATTATAAAATTTCTGTCATAATCCCTGCAAGAAATGAAGAGAAAAATCTCCCATATATACTTGAGTCTTTAAAAAATCAGACGTATATGCCTTATGAAGTAATTGTAGTTGATGATTTTTCCTCAGATAGGACTTTTGAGATCGCTGAAAGTTATGGCATTAAAGTTATAAGAAATACTGAAATGCCTGATGGTTGGACTGGGAAGACGTGGGCTTTGTGGAATGGATATAAAAATTCTACAGGTGACGTATTTGCATTCATCGATGCTGATGTTAGGCTATCTCCACGTGCTTTGGAGTCATTGGTGAAAGCGAGGGAGAAGGCAAATGGAGCTATATCTGTTGTGCCATATCATAGCCCTGAGAAATTTTATGAAAAGCTTTCATTGATACCATATATTTTGGGGATTTTTGCATTTACATCGCCATTTGAAAAATACAATCCACGAAAAGGAATGTATGGCTCTTGTATTGTTGTGTCTCGTGAAGATTATGAAAAGGTAAACGGACATTACAGCATAAAGGGAGAGCTTTTGGACGATTTAAATTTAGGAGAGAAATTTACGTCAAATGGTATAAATGTTCAGAATTTCATAGGATACGATCTAATTTCGTTTAGGATGTATCCATACGGCATAAAAAGTGAAGTAGAGGGGTTTGGAAAAGGAGCGATATTAAGCACATCCAGATTAGAAACTGCGACGATAATTCTTATAGCGTTATGGCTTATAGGATTATTGGCGGTAGAGTTTATTACTCCATTTCTTGCATTTTATAAAAGTGATTTGTTTGGTTTGTTTTTGGTGCTTTACATTATGTACACATTGCAGATAATTTATATAGACAACTGGACAGGGCGTTATGGCATCATAGTTCCTTTATTTCATATACTATCATCGCTATTTTTTATATACATCATGGTTTACTCATTGTACCAAGTTTTCTTTTTAGGATACGTCACATGGAAGGGGAGAAGGATTAAGGTTTAAAGGGGGGGATTACATTGATAATGCTTTTTGT
The DNA here is from genome assembly GCF_051201035.1 of Thermoanaerobacterium thermosulfurigenes. Taxonomy (NCBI): domain Bacteria; kingdom Bacillati; phylum Bacillota; class Clostridia; order Thermoanaerobacterales; family Thermoanaerobacteraceae; genus Thermoanaerobacterium; species Thermoanaerobacterium thermosulfurigenes. The sequence goes on along the minus strand of NZ_JBPODR010000005.1, from coordinate 75,429 downwards.
CTTAATAGGATTTCTAAGTGGTTCAATGATGTTTTCATACTGGTTAGGCTTATTAGCTTTAAAAGATATACGTCATTACGGTGATGGAAATCCCGGTGCATTTAATCTCTGGCATGCAGTTGGATACAAATTTGGTATTTTAGGAGTTGTTCTTGACTTTTTAAAAGGCTATTTTCCTCTATTATTCATGATGTCAAAGGGATATATTAGCGGCATTGGAATAGTTCCTGTAGCTGTTGCTACGATATTAGGTCATGTTTTTTCTCCTTTTCTAAAATGGCGTGGTGGCAAGGGAATAGCTGTTACGTTTGGTGTATGGAGTGCTTTAACATCATTTAGAGTGTCTATTGCATACGCTGTTATATTGGCTATGTTGTATGTCATAGCCGTCATTTTAAACAAGGGAAAAGCTACATCATCTGAAGTAGATGGATTGATGGTTGTAGTTGGAATGTTGACTTTGGTATTATTTCTTTATTACAAATCATACCAAATGTATATTTATGATATATGGTTTGCTAACCTTCTCATCATTACATATACAAATAAGGAGAAGCTTTATAAGCTTTATAAAGATGTTTATGATAAACGTCATGAAAAAAACGCTGTTATGAGATAAGCCAGCAAGAAAACTTGCTGGCTTAAATAGAAAAAGGGTATTGTGGATATGCGTTAATTTAAGTTTATTTCATTGTTTTTAATTCTTTCAATAAGTTCTTTAACCTTTGATTCAATTATGTCTCTTGTCCTTCTAAACTCATCTATTGGTTTTCCATCGGGATCATCTAAGCCCCAGTCTTCTTTTAACTTGCAAGGTATATATGGGCATTCTACATTGCATCCCATAGTAATCAAGATGTCCACTTTTGGAGGTATCTCATCTAATAATTTTGGGCGATGACTGCTTATATCGATGCCTACTTCTTTCATAACTTCAACCGCTTTTGGATTTACCCTTTCAGCAAGTTTTGTACCAGCGCTGTATGCTTCAAATATATCAGAACCTAAATATTTCGCAAAACCTTCTGCCATTTGACTTCTGCATGAATTTGCCACACAGATAAATGCTACTTTTACTTTCATAAAAATTCTCCTCTCTTATTTTTCACTGTTTGATTCTTTGTTTTTATTCCAGTTGAGCCTTTTCCTAAAATACAAGGCTACATTAACTAACATTAGCATTACAGGAACTTCTATTAATGGGCCAATTACACTTGCAAAAGCCTCATTTGAATTAAGTCCAAAAACCGCAACTGCAACTGCTATTGCCAATTCAAAGTCATTGCTTGCCGCATTTAAACCAACAGTTGTACTTTCTGAATATCCGTATTTAAATTTGTATGATGTGAAAAATCCCATTAGAAACATTATAATAAAATATAGCGTCAGTGGAATTGCAACCATTAAAACTTGCAAAGGCAATGTTACTATATATTTTCCCTTTAGAGAGAACATAACTATAATTGTAAACAAAAGTGCTATAAGAGTAATAGGACTTATTTTAGGTATAAAATTTTTTTCATACCATGTGTTTCCTTTAGCTTTAACAAGTAACAATCTCGATAGAACCCCTGCAACAAATGGGATGCCGAGATATATAAGAACAGATGTAGCAATATCTTTTATAGATATATTTATATTAATTGCTTTGGTGCTAACACCAAAAATCGGAGGAAGTATTTTTATAAATACATAAGCAAATATGGAATAAGTGATTACCTGCCAGATAGCGTTAAAAGCCACCAAAAGAGCAACAAAATCTCTATCCCCATCTGCTAAATCATTCCAGACTAATACCATTGCAATGCATCTTGCAAGTCCTACCAGTATTACACCTATCATTAGATGTGGATAATTGTGAAGAAATATAATGGCAAGAAGAAACATCACTAAAGGTCCTATAAACCAGTTATATAAAATTGCAATTTTAAAAGGTTTTTTTGAAGTTTTGCTTTTTCCTATTTCCTCGTATTTAACTTTTGCAAGTGGTGGATACATCATTAAAATAAGCCCAATTGCAATTGGAATCGACGTTGCTCCTATGCTAAGCTTATTAAGCATATTTGCAAAATTAGGGAAAATATATCCTATCAAAATACCAATGATCATTGCTAATAAAATCCATACAGTTAAAAACTTGTCTAAAAAAGATAATCTTCTTTTGCTTTCTCTCAATGTCAATTTCCTCTCTTTATAAATTGTTCGCAAGATATATTGCTTTCTTTATGTTTTTTGTAATTTTCATTGTCTTCTAAAAATTTTGGATGATTTCTTAATGTGCTAATAAGGTAATCATACAATAATTTATTTTCTTTTATAAAATTATCATCAATTTTGTAATACGCCCACTGGGCTTTTTTTTCAAATGTTATGATCCCTTCGCTTTTTAGCTTATTTAGATGGCGGGAAACATTTGATTGAGTCATGTTTAAAATGGTTTCTATATCACATACACATAATGTTTCTTGTGATAAGAGGTTAAATATTCTCAATCTGTTTTCATCACATAATGCCTTAAAGACGCCAACAATATTCAATAGCTACCCTCCTTATGATTATATTTGATTATACTCATATTATAGCTTAACAAATTAAAACTGTCAAATTGATATTGATATTAAATACCATGTAAAAGCATAAAATTGATAATATATATCAACTTATTAATTCCGCATATGCTAAAATAAATGAAGATGTGTTGGCATACAATTTGCATTTATAAAATGATAGGAGGAATTGATGTGGATAATTTCATTGTTGAAAGGATTAAAAATTTTCCTATTATCGCAGCTATAAGAAATTTAGAAGATATAAAAGATGTTTACTCATCTAACTGTGAAGTAATATTTTTGTTGACAAGTAATATATTGATATTGAAAGATGCAATTGATGACATTAAATCACATGAGAAAACAGCATTCATTCATTTTGATTTAGTAGAAGGGCTTGGTAAAGATTATAAGGCGGTGGAGTATCTTAAGGAAGTAGTAAAACCAGATGGCATAATTTCTACGCGTACTAATATACTTACATATGCTAAGGAGTTGAATATTCCTTGTATTGAGCGCATTTTTCTACTGGATACGCAAGCGCTAAAAACAGGTTTAAATTCAATTAAGCAGATTGAACCAACTGCAATAGAGGTGATGCCAGGTGTTGCACATGATGTGACGAAAAAGCTTACTACGGAAGTGTATCAACCTATCATTGCAGGCGGTTTAGTTAAAACAAAAGAAGATGTGATAAATGCTCTTTCTTCTGGTGCAGTAGCAGTTTCTACAAGCGAAAAAAGTCTTTGGTTTATCGACTGACAAGGAGGTGGTGTTATTGAGAGTGTAGCTTCAGATTTTAGAAAAAATTTAAAAGTTTAAACGGAGGGGTTTTTATGGAAATATCATTGTTTGGCAAGATTTTGTCCGAGTTTTTTGGTACCATGATACTCATTCTCCTTGGTGACGGCGTTGTTGCAAACGTTGTACTAAATAAGACTAAAGGTCAAAACAGTGGATGGATAGTCATAACAGCAGGATGGGCTTTTGCAGTTGCTGTACCTGTGTATATTACGGGATGGATAGGTGGAGCTCATTTTAATCCAGCAGTGACAATATCAATGGCGGTTTTAGGTAAATTCCCTTGGTCGCAAGTTCCGGGCTATATTGTAGCTCAATTTTTAGGAGCATTTGTAGGAGCTTTGCTTGTATATGTGGCATATAGAGATCACTTCCATGCTACAGAAGACAAGAATTCAAAACTTGGTGTATTTTGCACAATTCCAGCCATCAGAAATCTGTTTTACAATTTCTTGACAGAGGTCATTGGAACTGCAATGCTATTAGTTGGAATACTGGGTATAACAAATGAACACAATCAAGTTGGGGCATTAGGTGCATTCTTAGTAGGTATTTTAATTTGGGTTATTGGTCTTACACTTGGTGGTCCAACAGGTTATGCTATAAACCCAGCGAGAGATTTAGGACCAAGGCTTGCACATGCTGTATTGCCGATACCAGGCAAGAGAGATTCTGATTGGGGATATGGTCTTATTGTTCCGTTATTTGGACCTATAGTAGGAGGTATTTTAGGAGCTTTGATATATCAGGCATTCATAAATATGTTGTAAAATTTATAAAGGATGAAATTATAAAATATAGGGGGAACATATCATGTCAAAGTATATAATGGCATTAGATCAAGGCACCACAAGCTCAAGGGCAATAATCTTTGATCACAGTGGAAACATAGTTGCATCACTAAACAAAGAGTTTACGCAGATTTACCCTAATCCAGGGTGGGTTGAACACGACCCTATGGAGATTTTAGATTCTCAGATAGAAGTAGCTAAGGCGGTGCTTGAGAAAACTGGGATTAAGGCAGAAGACATTGCAGCAATCGGCATAACAAATCAAAGAGAGACGACTGTGGTTTGGGATAAAAACACAGGCAAGCCAGTGTACAATGCGATAGTTTGGCAGTGTAGGAGGACTGCACCTATCTGCGATGAAATCAAAAATAGTGGGTTTGACAAAGAAATTCTAAAGAAGACTGGTCTTGTAGTTGATGCTTATTTTTCGGGTACGAAGATAAAATGGATACTTGACAATGTAGAAGGTGCAAGGGAGAAAGCAGAAAATGGAGATCTTTACTTTGGAAATATTGATAGCTGGTTAATTTGGAATTTGACTGGTGGAAAGGCACATGTGACAGACTATTCTAATGCTTCTCGTACGATGCTTTTTAACATATACGAATTGAAGTGGGATAAGGACATATTAGAATATCTTGACATTCCAGAATCGGTGCTTCCTGATGTTAAGCCGTCCAGTTATGTATACGGATACACGGACAAAAGCATATTTGGCGTTGAAATACCTATAGCAGGTTGCGCAGGTGACCAACAAGCAGCACTATTTGGTCAGACTTGTTATGACAAAGGAATGGCTAAGAATACTTATGGAACCGGATGCTTTATGCTTATGAATACAGGCGAAAGGGCTGTGCCATCCAAGAATGGTTTGCTTACCACGATAGCGTGGGGTATCGATGATAAAGTTGAATATGCTTTAGAAGGAAGCATATTCATAGCTGGTGCTGCTATACAGTGGCTAAGAGATGAGCTTAAGATAATTGACAATTCACCGCAAAGTGAAGAATACGCTCAAAGGGTCAGTGACACAAATGGAGTGTACGTTGTGCCGGCATTTGTGGGATTAGGTGCACCATACTGGGATATGTATGCAAGGGGCGCGATTTTGGGCTTGACAAGAGGTGTGAAAAGAGAGCACATTATAAGAGCAACGTTAGAATCTTTGGCGTATCAGACGAGAGACGTCTTAGAGGCTATGCAGGATGATTCTGGTATAAAGTTAAGTGCATTAAAGGTTGACGGTGGAGCATCTGCAAATAATTTCTTGATGCAGTTCCAGGCAGATATATTAGGTGTACCTGTAGATAGACCTACTGTCATAGAGACGACTGCATTAGGTGCATCATATCTTGCAGGTATTGCTACAGGATTCTGGAGTGGCAGAGAAGAAGTAGCTAAGAATTGGGGAGTTGACAGACATTTCGAGCCTAACATGAATGATGAAACAAGAGAAAAACTTTATGCGGGATGGAAAAAAGCCGTAGAAAGGTCTATGAATTGGGCTGATTAAGTGGTATAATTAAATTGATAAACAAAAGATACAATTGAATATTAGGATGGCGGAGAATAGGAGAGCCATATATAACCGGAGAGCCGGCTATATATGGCTTTGTCTTTTTTTAAGAATTTGATAGCTGAAAGGGATGGTAAAATGTACGATGTCATAATAATCGGCGGCGGTGTAGTAGGTTCATCAGTTGCCAGAGAATTATCTAAATACAACATTAAAGTTCTGCTTATAGAAAAAGAAGATGATGTAGCGTCAGGTGGTGCATCAAAAGCCAATAGTGCTATACTTCATGCGGGATACGACCCAGTGCCTGGTACATTGAAAGCCAAACTAAATGTAAGAGGAAATGAGATGTTTGATGAGCTTTGTAAAGATTTAGATGTTCCAATGAAAAGAGTTGGTTCACTTGTTGCCGCATTTTCACAAGATGAAGTAGATAGCCTTTATAAATTGTATGATAGAGGGTTAAAAAATGGCGTCAAGAATATGTCTATTATATCTTCAGATATGGTTAAGGAAATTGAACCAAACATAAACGACACAATTGTTGCTGCTTTATATGCAAAGACAGCAGGCATTATATGTCCTTACGGTTTTGTAATAGCCTTGGCTGAAAATGCTGCACAAAACGGCGTCGAATTTGTATTTAATCAAGAAGTCATATCTATAGATAAAGAAGACGATGTTTTTAGGGTAAAAACACAAGTGAAAGAGTATTTTAGCAAATACGTAATCAATGCGGCAGGGCTTTATGCAGATGTGATAAACAATATGGTAAGCGATCAACATTTTTCGATTCATCCAAGAAAAGGCGAATATTTGATTTTAGATAAAGAAGAAGGCTATCTGGCAAATACTGTCATATTTCAAGTACCAACTAAGATGGGAAAAGGAATACTGGTGTCGCCAACTGTTGATGGCAACTTGCTTATAGGTCCTACGTCTGAGGATATATCCAATAAGGAATTTCGAAAGACTACTTACAAAGGATTGGAGAAGGCTATAAAAGGCGCCAAAAAGAGCGTTGAAAAATTTAGCGAAAGGAAGACGATAACACAATTTACTGGTGTAAGGGCTGTGCCAGATGTAGATGGCGAAGACTTTATTATAAGCGAATCAGATGTTAAAGGTTTTATAAATGTAGCAGGCATTGAATCACCTGGTTTCACATCATCACCAGCAATTGCGGAGATGGTAAGAGAAATTCTTAAAGATGCAGGACTTAAAATGGTTGAAAAAGATAATTTCAATCCCAAGAGGAAGCCTGTCATACGCTTTAATGAATTGACAGATGAAGAAAGAAATGAGCTGATAAAGAGAGAACCTGCTTATGGAAAGATCATTTGCAGATGTGAGACAGTTACTGAAGGTGAGATAATTGATGCCATAAGAAGGCCTGTTGGCGCAAAAAGCATTGACGGCGTAAAGAGGCGGACCAGAGCTGGCATGGGCAGATGTCAAGGTGGATTTTGCAGCCCCAGAGTGTTAGAGATACTTTCAAGAGAGCTTAATGTAGATCCGCTTAATGTCACAAAGTTTGGCGGCAATTCAAATATTTTGACGGCTAAAGCGAAAGAATACGTCGTAAATTTGTACAATGAACTATTAAAAAGTGGGGTGTAGATGATGATGAAATACGACATAGTAATAATTGGTGCAGGTCCTGCAGGACTTGGAGCAGCAGTTGAAGCGTATGAAAAAGGTGTAAAAGATATTTTAATAATCGAAAGGGACAGCTATCCGGGAGGAATACTTCAGCAGTGCATACACAATGGATTTGGACTTATTGAATTCAAAGAAGAATTATCTGGGCCGGAATACGCAGAAAGATTTATAGAAAAGGTAAATGAATATGGAATAAAGATTATGCTTAATACGATGGTATTAAACATATCAAGCGATAAAGTAGTTAAAGCAGTAAATCAAGAAAATGGCGTCATGGAGATTAAAGCGAAAGCGATAATACTTGCGATGGGCTGTAGAGAAAGGCCAAGAGGTGCAATCAGCATACCTGGCACAAGGCCTGCAGGGATATTTACGGCGGGAACGGCACAAAGATATGTAAATATGGAAGGATACATGCCTGGCAAAGAGATTGTGATATTGGGTTCTGGTGATATTGGACTTATAATGGCCAGGAGGTTTACGCTTGAAGGTGCTACGGTAAAAGCTGTTGTTGAACTTATGCCTTATTCCAGTGGACTTACCAGAAACATTGTTCAGTGTTTAGATGACTTTGGCATACCGCTTCTTTTAAGCCACACTGTGATAGAAATACGCGGTAAAGAAAGAGTTGAAGGTGTGACAATAGCACAGGTAGATGAAAACAGAAAGCCAATATTAAACACAGCTAAATACATAAGCTGTGATACTTTAATATTATCTGTAGGTTTGATTCCTGAGAATGAACTGTCAAAAAGTGCAGGCATAATGTTAGATCCCGTTACTGGGGGACCGCTTGTGAATGAAAGTATGGAAACGAATGTGGAAGGGATATTTGCCTGTGGCAATGTGTTGCAAGTGCACGATCTTGTGGACAATGTTACAAAAGAAGCAAGGCTGGCGGCTGATTCTGCAGTAAAGTACATTAATAATATGTTAATAAAAGAAGGGCGATACATCGTCGTGAAAGCTGGTTTAGGCATTAGATATGTGGTGCCGCAAATAGTAAATTATGATAATATAGATGCAAAAGTTAAATTTCACATGAGGCCTACTGATGTGTACAAAAACGCTTATATCGCCGTGAAATCAGGTGACAGAGAGATAGCCAGGAAAAAAATGCAGAGGTTGACACCAGGAGAGATGATATTAATAGATGTGCCAAAGGAAAAATTTTTAAGAGATGATCTATCTCCTGCAGATGAAATCACATTCGAAGTAGAGGTGGTATAATATGATAAAAAGAGAATTAACTTGTATTGTATGCCCAAATGGTTGTCGCTTGGTTGTAGAAATGGAAGGAAAGGAAATTGTAAATATCACAGGATATGAGTGCAAAAGAGGATTAAAGTATGCTGAAGATGAGATAATTGCTCCCAAAAGGACTCTGACTACAATAGTAAAAGCTGAAAAGGGTCATCTTCCAGTAGTTTCTGTCAGGACTAAAGAGCCAATTCCAAAAGAGCTTATCGGCAAAGCAGTGATGGAACTATCTAAAATAACTTTAAAGCCGCCGATTAATGTAGGTGATGTCGTTGTCAAAAACATCTTAAATACTGGTGTGGATGTTATTGCAACGAGAAATCTTTACAGCAAATAAGTGTTTAGTGGCTTATTAATTATGACATATTTTAATGAGGAAGGAATGCAAAGTATGGAGAAAATTTGTGAAAGAATAAAGTCTCCAATTAATATACACTCGCAAATATCTGCAATGATAGTCAGGAGAGTAAATGACGTATGCAAAAAGGACAATGTCAAAGTTATGCTTAAAAAAGCTGAAAGCGCAAGGCTTGTGCCTGCCAATAGCATGCTTTCCATGATAACTTTTTTTGCATCAGAAGGCGATGATATTGATATAATCGTAGAAGGAGATAACTGCATTTCTTCAATGGAAGAGATTAAAAAGATTTTTTTAGTGGATTTAAAAAAGGTGAATGACGAGAGTGGAACATACGAGCTTTTAAAGAATACGTCTATTGCGTACGAAGAAATATTTAACTCCATTGCAGTTGGCATAATTGCTACGGACGATAATGGAATCATAACTATATTTAATAAAGCATCTGAAAAAATAACAGGTTTTAGCCTTGATAAGGCAATCGGCAAAAATATAAGTGAAGTTATGTCAGATATAGATGTAAGTCAAGTCTTAAAATATGGAAGTGAGTTTTTAAACAAAAAATACGTCATAGGTGAAAAGACGCTTTTTTTAAACATGACTCCTATTTATGCTGGAGGCAACATTACTGGATCATTGGTTGTATTTCAAGATTTTCCACAAATCGAGTACCTTGAAGGAGAACTTAAAAGGAGCAGAAAACTTGATAAAGCCTTTGACATAATAGTAGGTAACAGCGGAAAATTGAAAGATGCATTGACGGTGGCATCTAAAGCGGCAGAAACGGATTCTAACGTAATAATACGAGGCGAAAGCGGGACAGGAAAAGAATTAGTTGCTAATGCGATACATTATTCAAGCAAAAGACACGATAAACCTTTTATAAGGGTAAATTGTGCTGCTATACCAAGCACACTTTTAGAAAGTGAGCTTTTTGGTCACGAAAAAGGAGCGTTTACTGGCGCAATAATGCAGAAAATAGGGAAGTTTGAACTTGCTGATGGAGGGACGATCTTCCTGGATGAAATAGGAGATATTCCAATAGAAATTCAAGCAAAACTTTTAAGGGTTCTTCAAGATAAAGAGTTTGAAAGAGTTGGTGGAATAAAGACTATAAAAGTAGATGTAAGGATAATTGCGGCAACAAACAAAAACCTTGAAGAAGCTATGAAAAATGGCACATTTAGGGAAGATCTTTACTACAGGTTAAATGTTATACCTGTCTTTTTGCCAGCTTTAAGGGATAGAAAAGAGGACATTCCTGTTTTGGTAGAGCATTTTATAAAGAAGATGAACAAAAAACTTGGAAGAAATGTTCAGTTTATTACAAACACAGCCATAAAATCCCTGATAAAGTATGATTGGCCGGGAAATATAAGAGAGCTTGAAAATCTAATTGAAAGGTGCATAACATTAAGCGATAAAGAGTACATTGACTTCGATGATCTTCCATCGTATATAAAAAATGTAAAAGACAGCAAAGACGACGAAGTAATATACTTAGGCGACAATTACGATATTGAAAAGATGGAAAATTATGAGTATAAAATAATCAAAGCTGCATTATCCAGGTATAAAAGTTTTAACAAAGCTGGAAAAGCCTTAGGATTGACCCATAAAACAGTTGCAGCTAAAGCGAGAAAATTTCATTTGGTTGAAAATTAATATCAGGATTCATTTATGATTGATACTTTTTACCAAGAAAAAATAAAAATCTTTTCATTGAAGTGGCCATATGCTGACATTTTCATCTGCATATGACCTTTTTTATTGGCATACAATTTGCAATAGATATAAAAAAATAAAAAATATGGGGGTTAATATCATGAAAAAGCTCATTAACAATCCTGAAGAAGTTGTAAAGGAAATGGTGGCAGGACTTCTTTACGCATATCCAACATACTTGAGAAAGCTTGATAATGTAGATGTTGTAGTAAGAAAAACATCTCCTGTAGAGGGGAAAGTTGGGCTTGTAAGCGGTGGTGGCAGTGGACATGAGCCTGCACATGCAGGGTATGTAGGTAAAGGCATGTTGGATGCAGCTTGCTTAGGTGCTGTTTTTACGTCGCCAACGCCTGATCAAATCTATGAAGCTATAAAAGCTGTTGACGGCGGAAAAGGTGTTTTGCTCATAATCAAAAATTATACAGGCGATGTAATGAATTTTGAGATGGCAAAAGAGATGGCTGAAATGGATGGTATAAAGGTTTCAGAAGTGATTGTGAATGATGATGTGGCTGTTGAAAACAGCACATATACGCAGGGCAGGAGAGGTATTGCAGGTACTGTTTTCGTCCATAAAATAGCTGGAGCTAAAGCTGAAGAAGGGGCTGAGATTGAAGAAGTCAAGGAAGTTGCAGAAAAGGTCATAAAGAATTTAAGGTCTATGGGAATGGCATTTACACCATGCATTGTGCCTGCAGCAGGAAAACCAAGCTTTACACTTGAAGAAGATGAAATTGAGATAGGAATTGGAATACACGGTGAACCTGGTACACATAGGGAGAAGATAAAAAGTGCAAAAGAGATAGTTGCTGAGCTTATGGACAAAATTGTTTCTGACTTGCCGTTTAACGACGGTGATGAAGTGGCATTGATGGTAAATGGCCTTGGTGCTACACCTCTTTCAGAGCTTTTCATAGCAAACAAAGAAGTGAATGAATACCTTATGGGAAAAAATATCAACATTTATAAGACTTTCGTAGGTGAATACATGACGTCCCTTGAGATGAGCGGATTTTCAATAACACTTTTAAAACTTGATGATGAGCTTAAATCGCTTTTAGATGCATCAGCAGATACACCTGCATTTAAGCAATTATAAGATATGAGCCGAAAGGGATGATGATATTGTTGTTGAGAAAGACAGACGTAGTAAACATTTTAAATGACATAGTAAAGACAATTGAAGACAATAGGCAATACCTTACAGATCTGGATGCAGCAATAGGTGATGCTGATCACGGCATAAATCTTGATAGGGGATTTAAAGCAGTGAGGGATAAGATGACACAATTTTCAGATAAAGACATAGGCACAATACTTAAAAATGTTGGTATGGTTTTAGTTTCTACTGTTGGTGGAGCATCTGGACCACTTTATGGAACATTTTTCATGAGAATGGGAAATGTAGTATCAGGCAAAAACACATTAGATGAAAATGACATTGTCGCGATGTTTGAGGCTGGTCTTTCTGGAATAAAAGAAAGAGGAAAAGCACAAGTAGGAGACAAGACTATGATCGATTCGATGGAGCCTGCCTTGAATGAGTTAAAGAAAGCATTAAGTGAAGGACGTGGTTTAAAAGAAGCTATAGAAGCAGCGGCAAATAATGCATACAATGGTGTTTTAATGACTAAAGACATTGCTGCAAAAAAAGGCAGAGCCAGCTATCTTGGCGAAAGAAGCATAGGACATCAGGATCCTGGAGCAACATCAGCTTATTTGATGATAAAAACTGTTGCTGATTATGTAGATAAGTTGCAACAATGAAGAAAGGATTGGATCTAATGGTAGGTATAGTTATTGTGTCTCATTCAAAGAAGGTGGCAGATGGCTTGTATGAATTAGCTGACCAGATGACAGGAGGGAAAATAAGAATAGGCAAGTCTGGCGGCACCAAAGATGGGCGATTAGGCACAAATGTAGACGAAATCGTAGAAGAAATAAAAAAGTGCGAAAGCGGCGACGGCGTTTTAATCTTAGTTGATTTAGGAAGTTCTGTAATGAGTGCTCAAATGGCGTTAGAATTTCTTGATGAAGAATACGCGGGAAAAGTTGAGATAGCAGATGCGCCTCTTGTTGAAGGAACGATTGCTGCAAGCGTAGAAGCTTCAATAGGCAGTGACATATTAAAAGTTAAAGCAGTAGCAGAAGCGGCTAAGAATCTTGTTAAGATTTAATTGCCTGGATGAAACCAGGCTTTATTTTTTTGTAGAAATTTTTATAAAAAAATATTAAAATATATAATATACAGAGGGGGGTGAAGTCAATTTACGATCACATAGTTTCTGAATACGATACCAAACTTAAAACATATGTAGAAGAAAGGAGGTACATGGATGCGTATAAATACATTTTCAAACAGAAAAATCTCGTCAGCGATCTCGATAGAAGTATTTACTTATACTTAATTTTATGGCAAATTAAAGTTGAAATTTATCTCGGTATTATTGAAGATGCGAAAGAGCACTTTTTGAACATTTTTGATAATATTATTTTATCTAAGAATAACATATCATTATTTATTGAATGTGTGCTGTTGCTTGATATGTTCGAATTGTCGCTAAAAAAAGATGGCATATATGAGCAATTGATGAACTACGATGAAGAAAATAATTGGATAAATTTATATATTTTTATATTAAGTTTTAAAAATAAAAGCAGGAATTATTCAATTGAGGACGAACTACTATATATGGCAGAAAAAAATACTGACAGATTTTTTCAGTCATTAATACATACTGTATTGGCAGAGGTGTACAAAGATGATAGAAACGAGAGATGGTATATTGAATTGAGGAAGGCTTATGAGCTTAATCACGACAATTTGAGAATGATTAGGCTTATGATACAATGGGGCGTCAAAGGAGATGATGAGCTTAGAAAGGTTAAATATTTTAGGTATTTTCCTGAAAATAAATTTATTTTAAAGAAGTATTACCAGCTTTACAGCGAAGTAGATGGTAAAGGTCGTGATTTTAATCTGTTTAAATTTAATTTATTAGAAGGTGGTGGTACGGGTGGTAGTAGTTACTTAATAACGTACGATGATGTTAATGTATTATTAGATTGTGGAATTAACTTTAAAGATGATCACATATATTACGAGAATTTAAAAAAATTGGCATTGATATTAAAGATATTGATTTACTCATTATTACACATTGCCATCTTGATCACTGCGGGGGCATTGTAAACCTTATAAAAAGCGGACTAAATTGTCCTATAATTATGTCTTATGAGACGAAATATATATTGAACGGATTTTTTTCTAAAAACAGCAATATGCAGGATTTAAATCTAAATGATGCTGATTATAAGTTGCTGAATAAAATAAACAGCATGACATTGACCGATTGCCTTTTTGATGAATCTGTGAAAGGCAAAAGAGTCTTAGTGAAGCTTATTCCATCCGGACATATATTGGGGGCTTGCGGGGTTTACGCAGAAATTGGTGGTTTTTCAGTGTTTTATACAGGCGATTTTACTGTAAAAGATGTTGAGACAAATAGTGGTCTTACAATTCCTGATGGAATGCACGCTGATGTGCTGATTACTGAAGCTACGTTTGGATATACGTCAAGCTTTAGCGTTTATGATAAGACAATTCAAGATAAGTTGATTCTGGAAGTGATAGAGGAATTAGCCAATCGTGGTGTTGGCTTTATACCTGCATTTGCTGTAGGGAAAGCTCAAGATTTATTGATGCTTATGAAGAGAAACTTTGAATATATGCCGTACAATGTGTATGTTGATGGAGCATTGTCGTATATAACCATGTTATATGAAAAAGTAAGAGGGCCTATCTACGGAAATGGCATATTAAATGCAAATGACATAAAATTGTATGATAGCAAAAGGGAATTTATAAGAAAGGAAATTTCGCTGGGAAATTGTCTGGTAATGACCAGCTCGGACAATCTTACCGAAGGCAGTACTTCTTTTGTGTACGGGCGGGAGTTGATGTCATTTGACAATGCGATTTTGCTAAACATAAGCAACAACATAAAGAAACCTATATCTATGTTGCAGGAGAATATTCCTATTATCAACCATGGGATACTGCAGGATATTTTAGAAGTATTTTTGAAATTGACACCTAAAAAGGTTTATATTGTTCATAGAGGAGCAAAGACAAATAGTACATTTAATATTGAGGAGATTTTGAATATGTTTGATGATGTAGACGTTATGGCTCCGTAGAGCGTTTAAATTTATTTTACCATGAGGGAGTAAAGGAGGAAAAATGAAACCATATATTGGTATTGACCTTGGAACTACTAATACGGTCGTGGCGTGTGCTGATTATACAGAAGATGGCAACGTGAAAATTGATATTTTAGATATAGAGCAAATCTCTGATAAGAACGGTAGTATAACAGTAAAAAAAACGTTGCCATCCTGCATTTACGTGGATGATGGCGGAAATGAATATATAGGCCAATTGGCTAAAAATATGAAAAACATTGAATACGATCGTGTAATATACAATAGCAAAAATTATATAGGGAATAGGAATCATGTGTGGCAAATTGGCAAAAAAAAGTATACTCCAGAAGATGTGGCAGAGAAAATTTTGTCTGTTGCTAAGGCAAACGTTGAAAGATTTTATGGTGAAAGAGTATATGGTGCTGTCATAACAGTTCCGGCATCTTTTAATCATGACCAAATTGAATCTACTAAAAATGCAGCTAAATCGGCAGGATTTTTAGAGGATCAGCTTATCTTTATATCAGAGCCTACAGCGGCATTGTTGGATCTAATTTATGAAGAAAAGTTAAGCGATAAAAGATACGCCATTCACGATTTTAGCAAGCCAAAAAAAGTTTTGGTATTTGATTTAGGTGGAGGCACTTGTGACGTATCCATAATGAATGTGGAAATAAATGGTGATGATTATAAAGTTGAAGAATTGGCAATATCTCCTCATACACAACTTGGAGGCGTTGACTTTGATGTATGTGGAGTTCTGTATTTATTGCACAAGTATTCTATTTTAAATGATGTTGATTATAAGCGAATGTTGCCTAATGTTGATGTAAAGCGATATATATTTAGCGTATTGTCGTTGGAGATTGAGAAAGCCAGAATCATGTTTTCGTCTATAGGCAGTGGTTTAACAGGTGAAGAATATGGTGATGTTGTGTATAGAAATAGTTTAGAAAATTTCTACAGTAGGCAGTCATTTGAATTTGAAATAAGTAAAAAAGAATATGATGAGTGTATAAAGCCTTTACTTACAAAAGGCGGCAATTTAGGGTTCAATATAATAGATCCGATAATTGATACTCTCAATAAAGCTAATTTAAAAAAGGAAGATATTGACGAAGTTTTCTTAGTGGGAGGCATGACGGCTTACAGCACTGTTAGGGAAACGATAGAGAACTTTTTTGGCAAGAAAACTATAAGCTACTTAGATCCTATGTATTCAGTAGCAAAAGGTGCTGCTTTATATAATTATTACAACGAAAATAAAAAGAAAAACGAAAAAGGAAAAATCATCATATATCCCGTAGTAGCAGAGAATATTTACCTTGATGTGAAAAATAATTTGCCAGTTCTATTAGTAAGCCAAGGAACGAAAGCACCTTATGAAAAAGTGTATGAAGGCATTGTAAAAGTAGACAATGCTACAGGAATAAAGCTTGACATTTTATCAGGGAAAAGCATTTACGATCCAAAGATGAAAAGGCTTAAATCAGTGCAATTGACGTTTACTGATATTATAAAGCCTGGTACACCTATTTCTATAAAAGTGACTTTTGACAAAAACAGGATATTGCATTTAGAAGCATGGGTTACGGGAAATTTTAAGCAGAAAATAGATGTCACATTTGATAAAGAGGTGTTGTATGATGGCTGTTAATTGGAGAGCTTTGCTTCAAGAAAACAGAGATTTGTTTTTTAATATACACAATGAAGAAATCAAAGAAGGTAAAGGATATTTAGGAGCTGCTGCAAATGCTGAAAAAGTGGAATCAGCTAAAGAACAGGTTTTTGAATACTATATATCTGATGTAAATGCACGGCTTATCTATGAAAAAACGCTTAAATTAGGTTCAACAAGCGAAAAAGGTGTGAATTTAATAGAAGTTGAAATCATAGATTTATTTAAAAGCATATTAGAGGAAGGGCAGAATCCTATTGAAATGTTTTTATACTGCACGAAAGCACTGAATTTAAGTGATAGGAATATTTACCAATCTATATTGAGGGTCTTAGTATCGGTGTGCAATTTAAGCAAGGCAGGGAGAGATGCTCTTATCAGTGTGCTAAAGAGTTGGTCATGGGATCTTCAGATGAAAATAGCAATAGAAGTCATAAGGACTATTAAGGAAAAGTCTGCTTTTGATACGCTTTTGCTTTTGTTTGACAATGAAAGTTTAAAAATCGAAGCTGCGGAATGTCTTTTGGACATTGGTGACGACGAAAGATGTGTAAGACCTATTTTAAACATGGTGAATAAATTCAATGGGTTCAGTGTGAATGAAAGAAATGTGGCATTTAGACTTATAGATAGGCTTTCACGATTTGGAGAAGATGCACTGTCTGAAATTTTGAAGTGCTACATGAACAACGAGAATAAAAGCCTCAATACAGTCTATTCAAATGTTATATCTCGTTCAAAGGAGATGGCGATAGAAAGCTTGTCGAAGATGCTTTACAATGATGAGTACAATCAAAAAGCCGCTATAACATTAGGGAAGATGAGGATTGAAAATGCAACAGATAAGCTTATTGAAGCGCTGGAATCTCCTTTGATAGAAGATAAAATGAACATCATCATAGGTTTAGGATATACAAAGGACAAAAAGGCTGTAAAATATTTGATGAATATGCTGGAGAATGAGAATTTCAAAAATGATGTTAAGGCTTGTATCATAACGTCACTGGCAAATTTAGAAGCTTTTGAGGCAAAAGACATAATCAAAAAGTATATGAATGATAAGGAACTTAGAATAAATACTATGTCTGCATTAGTGCAGTTAGGTGAGATAAAATACTTAGGAGGCTTATTTGAGTATTTGATATCTCCAAATAATTCTTACAGCGACATATCATGTGCAATCAAAGAGCTTAAAAGGCTTAAAGGATTTAAAGACAGCAAGATAAGCAAGGAAATAACCAATGGCGTCAGATACTTAATAAGAAATAATGACGGCTTTGCATGCTTAAACGCATTAAGGATTTTAGACACCAACATTGATGACAGCATGGCTGAAGAGTTGATTTTAAAACTTAAGACAACAAAGAAAGAAGAGATTCAATACACTATTTACAAAATTTTAGGCAAGAACACAGGTTTATTAAGCAATATCATAAATGAGAGGATTTTTATTGATGCGTCGTTTAACGATAGCACCAGAATCAGATACCTTGCACAAAAGATTATTGAGAGGAATTACAAAGGAAAAGATAAACTTATAAAAGCATGAAGGGAAGATGTGTCTTGTTAGACAAAAATGGAATAGATATTGCCAAATGTTTAGATATATTTTTGTATTCTTTACCATACAGCGTATTGATAAGACCTTTTAATAAGGACAAAAATCTCCAGAAGAAGCTTGCCGGATTTAGACTAAACGAAAAATCCAGCCCTCCATCAAAAATCGTTCCTATACTAAGGCAAGAAATATTAAAAGGAAATTTTGACTATGCTGATTTAATAGATACATGGAAGGTTCTAAAAAAAGATCTTTATGAGAAGATAAGCCAGATGGATGTTGACGAAATGGAAGAAAACATCGTTGAGTTATGCCGCAATTATGGACGTGAAAATGTCGTTTCTGCGCTTCTTATTGACAATAGGCAGGAACTTGGTGATATAATTAATAAAGCCATGGAGCTAAATGTGGATGTGGCTGATGAAAAATTGGTAGAAGACGATGATAGAATAATGAATCAAAAAGATAGCGTAGACTTACTCAAGAAGGTCAAAAAGCTTGAAAGAGAAGTAGAAAAATTGCAGGACAAATTGATAAAAGAAGAAAAAAAGAATATAATTGAGGTGGACAATTTAAAAAAGGCGTTGGAAAATAAGGACAAGGAAATAGCATCTTTAAACAAAAGATTGGAGGATTTAAGACAAGAAAAAAGACGTTTGGAAATGATTCTGGAGCATATAGGGGTAGAATTCGACAAACACGTAGTAAAACTCATAAATGAAAGCATGGCTAAGGAGAAGAAAAGTGAAAATTTAAAGGTTTCTTTAAATAAAATATTGGTGGATTTACAACAAGACAATCAGGAAATAAAGAAAAATTTTTCTGAAATCAAGGATCTGATATTTAATATTGAGAAGAAGATTGCATCTAACTATGTAGGAACCGCTCACTTGCAATCGGCAGTAAGTTTAGAAGACGATGATTACTCTTTGTTGGACGATCTATCAAAAATGCTTAAAAATTCATAATTGCGAGGTGTAACAATGCATCATGATGAGATTCAAAAACTTAAAAAGATACTAATTGAAGACAACAATGATGAAACTAATATTTCGAGAGCTCTTAAAGAAGTATTTAAAAGACAAAAAAGCATAATCATGACAATTTGCGTCTTAGAACTTATATATGAATCTGTATATCTATATGACATCATTTTAAAGAGAAGTGGTGTTTTAAAGTTTATAAAAAGTGTAGATAACCAACTGTACGTTACTGTTGAAAGTTACAGAGATGTTGTCAGTAGGATCAGGCACTATAGGCAGATAGACATGAAAATTAAGGATAACATCATAAAAACGCTTCAAGAAGAAAAAGATAAGTTAGAAGCAGATCTTGAAGTGCTATTTGGGTATTTTGTGGAAGCAAGGTATTGCAGTGATGTGTTTAATGATAAATTAAAGATTTTTAATCAGAATGAAATTAATATAAGCATTGATGAGTTTTACGATAAAATTAAGGAGTTTGTATTTGAAAATGAAGATGAGAAATTTGAGAGGATTCAGGAAGTCATATCAGCTATACCTTTTGCCCTTTCCAGAAAGAGGTTTTTTGATTACATGAAAAGTGGTTTGATCCATGAATACACTGGCTACGAGAAACTTTTAGAGAGCATTTTTGAGATAGAGGAAAATTTTTATGGAAAATTGGTAGAAGGTTATGGGGATAAATTTGCAGAGATAGCCAACAAGATAGATGAGCTTCAGACATTGGACTTAAAGAATGCTGCAAAAGATGATTTGGAGATGTATTTAAAAGATACAATCTTGCTTTTAAGCAAGATACAGGATGTAAGAGAAATAGTTTATTCGCTCATAAGGATCGTAAATAGACTTTTAATATTTTATAAATCAGACAAAAAGATAGAAGATATTATGCATGAGGAACCTAAAATAAAAATCTTTTTTGACATTTACAGCAGTATATACGAGGAAAGATATACAAAGAAGAAAGTCAAAGACTTTTTAAAGATGTTGAACGAAGATATTTCTAATTGGTATTTTGAGCTTTACAATTACAATAGATTGTTAAGTGATGTGAATTATCTTGAAAATGAGATAGATACATTGATAGATGAAGATATACTGAATGATATAGAAATTTTAGCTGAGTACGAAAATCTGATGAATGATGACAGCGACGAATTTGACGACATCACAGGCGATATAATAGATGGAAGCATTGTTGAAGACGAAATAAATAACCTTGTTTCCATGATAGATGATATAATAAAGTTCATGAATCCTGATTACAGAAAGGTACGAATGAGGCGACTTTTAGGAATTATACCTGTTCCTGGGAATTTTGAAAATGAGTTTTTAAACTATTTAAAAAGCTCTTTGGAGTTTGAGACGACGTCAAATGTTAAGGCTGCCATAATGGAAAGTGTCGACAAAAGGATAAAGTTGTACAAGGACATGAAAAACAGCAAGCTTTTGTATGAAGCTCTTTTAAAAAACGTCAAGGAAGGATTGTAGTGAATGAAAGTTACAAATAAAACTGTATCTATAATTATGACTGTGCTTTTATTTTTGGTTGTCTTACTTTCGAATTTGCAGTACTTGGCGTTTAATTTAAATTTCTATATAAATGAATTTGACAAATACGGTGTTAAGTACGTTACAGGTATGGATAAATCGCAATTAAGCAAAGTTGCATTAAGAATTCAAGATTATCTTTATGGGAAATCTGAAAGCCTTCAAATAGACGCTGTAATAGATGGACAAAATCAGAAGGTTTTTAATGATAGGGAATTGGAACATATGAGAGATGTCAGAAAGCTTTTTGAGAATGGCCTTTTGATTAGAAACTTAATGATACTTATTTATATTTTGGCTTTTTTGTTTCTGTATTTTAGAAAAGAGGATGTTTTTTATCATATATACCGAGGTATGCTTTTTGTGATATTGTTTTTACTCGTTACAGGAGCCATAGTTTCATTAGATTTTAACAGATGGTTTATATATTTTCACCACATTTTTTTTGACAATAATTTATGGCAATTAGATGTAACTCGAGATAGGTTAATTCAGATGCTTCCAGAAGGTTTTTTCAGTGACATATCGTATTTGACTTTCAGGAATTCAATCATTACATACATTATAATTGGATTTGTATCTTTTCTATTAAAAGGGAAAAAAGACAGTAAAATAGGCCTCTAAAGAAGGCCTATTTTATATGCACATTTGTTTTTCGTCTTTCATCAATTCGTCGATTTCTTCCTTCGTTATCGTCTCGTTAGACAATAATCTTTCTGCTATTAAGATTATCTTGTCTTTTTTCTCTAAGAGGATTTTCTTTGCATTAGTGTAGCAGTTATTGATTATTTTATTTACTTCAGCGTCAATTTTATCTGTTGTTTTTGTCATTCTAATGTCATATATTCTGTGGCCTAATTCGCTCATGCCATAATTGCAAACCATTTGATATGAGATATTTGTAGCTTCCTTTAGGTCGTTTTCTGCACCAGTTGATACTTCATTAAACATTATCTCCTCAGCGGCACGACCGCCTAAAAGCATTGTTATCTTATTTTTTAAATCTGTTTTTGTCATCAAAAAAGCATCGTCTTTTGGAAAGTTCAAGACGTATCCTAAGGCTTCTCCTCGTGGTACGATGGATATTTTCTCCACTGTGCTGGAGTTTAATATTTTTCCGATTATGGCATGACCTGCTTCATGGTGTGCCGCAATTTTGCGCTCTTTCTCCAATACTTCTGGATTTTTCTTTTGAAGGCCTGCGACGACCCTCTCTATTGCTTCATCAAATTCTTCTCTTCCTATTCTCTGCTTGTGCCTTATTACAGCAAGAATGGCAGCTTCATTGCATATAGACGATAAGTGTGCTCCTGTCATGCCGTGAGTTTTTTTAGCAATTTCATCTAACGATATGTCAGTGTCTAAAGGTTTATTTCTCGTATGTACTTTCAGTATTTCCAATCTGGCTTTTACGTTTGGATTTCCTATGTGAATAGTTCTGTCAAATCTTCCAGGCCTTAAAAGGGCTTCATCCAACATATCCAGCCTGTTTGTAGCACCTATTACGATTATCCCGTCATTGCTGTTGAACCCATCCATTTCAACTAATAGCTGATTCAATGTTTGATCTTTTTCAGAATTGTTGTCGTTATTTCGCTTACTTCCAACTGCATCGATCTCGTCTATGAAGATAATGCTTGGTGTTGATTTTTTAGCTCTTGCAAATAATGCTCTTATGCGGCTGGCTCCAACGCCCACGTATTTTTCAACAAATTCTGAACCTGATGCAGATATGAATGTAGAATTTGTTTCACCTGCTAAAGCAGTTGCCAGCAAGGTTTTGCCTGTACCTGGCGGACCGTAAAAAAGTATTCCCTTTGGTATTTTAGCACCCATCCTGTCGTACTTTTCAGTGTTGTTTATAAAATCAATGATGATTTTAAGCTCATCAATAACCTCATCAAGTCCTGCAACATCTCTGAATGTAATATTGACCTTTTTGCTGGATTCTTTTTCTTTGGGTGGAAATTCATTTTTTAGGTTTACAGGCATCATTTCAGACACTTTGTTTTTGTAAAGCATGTACCCTATAAGCAAAAGAGTCAGCATGGAAATTATTATAAGCGCTGAATTTCCATTTTTACTATGTAACATGCCTAAAACAATGTTTATTAACAGTGATAGTGTCAATAATATTATATATAAGTTTTTTTTCATAGCCATCGCCCCCAGTGATTTACTAACAATAGTTTTTGCCCACAATTGCAAATTATGCGTAGATAATAAATATAAAAGTTCAGGGTAATTTTGGATTCAAAGTAAATTGTTGCAAAGGAGGAAATTTGAATGGATGCATATATTGGGATTGATGTTGGATCTGTCAGCACAGATGTGGCTTTGATAGATGAAAACAATGAGGTTATTGATTATGTTTATATGAGGACACAAGGACAGCCAATTAAAGCTGTTCAAAATGCTTTGATGGAACTTAGAGACAGACTTAATGGCGATGTAAATGTAAAAGGAGTCGGCACGACTGGAAGTGGAAGGCAATTGACAGGTCTCATGGTAGGTGCAGATATCGTCAAAAATGAAATTACTGCACATGCAATTGCGTCGTCCAGCTTGATACCTGATGTCCATACGATTTTTGAGATAGGCGGTCAAGATTCCAAGATAATCATTTTAAGGGATGGGATTGTAGTTGACTTTGCCATGAATACTGTTTGCGCTGCAGGAACAGGTTCGTTTCTGGATCAACAGGCGTATAGGCTTAACATACCAATAGAGAGATTTGGGGATTTGGCGTTGGAGTCAAAAAATCCTGTAAGGATAGCAGGCAGATGTGGTGTGTTTGCCGAGTCTGACATGATACATAAGCAACAGATGGGATATCCTCTTAACGATATAATAAACGGTTTATGCGAAGCATTAGTTAGAAATTATTTAAACAATGTAGGGAAAGGGAAGGATATAAGAGAACCTATAGTATTTCAGGGAGGTGTAGCGGCCAACAAAGGCATAAAGGCTGCCTTTGAAAAAGCTTTAGGGATGGAAGTATTCGTACCAAAATATTATGGAGTGATGGGTGCAATAGGTGCTGCAATACTTGCTAAAGAAGCTGTAAAGAAAAAAGGATATACACAGTTTAATGGATTTGAAATTGCCGATATTGATTATAAAGCACAGGGGTTTATATGTTCTGGCTGTTCAAACAATTGTGAAGTTGTTGAGTTTATAAAAGACGAAGAAGTCGTATCACGTTGGGGAGACAGGTGTGGCAAATGGTCAAATTCAACAAACAAAAATATCTTTTCACAAAGTGTATAGTGACGCTTATTGTAATATAAGGGCCTAATTTGGCCCTTATCATCAAACAAGTATTTCTATTTTGTCTCCTTTTTTTAAGATGTCCGTATACGATGCTTTTTTGCCGTTTAAGGTCATCTCAGGAATTTTATTTTTAGGTATGTCGAAGTCTACAGTGTTAAATATATCCACAAATATATACTGTTGTTTACCTGTGAGAATTTTTTTATCGCCATTTATGTATACGTAAAAGCAATCTTCTTCATCAATGATTGTTTTAATTGTGTCTCCATCTTTTATCATATAATCGTCATCTACAATTAAATTATTAACAGTGACTTTAGATGCGTTGTATTTTTCTTTTATTTCTCGAATCGAGATAGATGCATCACTTCCATTTATGCCACTTTCGACCACTATTTTGTCTCCATTTTCTACTTTAGATTTAAGATTTGCGACTTTGCCATTTTTTAAAATTTTAGCTGGTGTTCCTATTTGACCTTTTATGATTATATTTTCACCGTTAAGGGAAAATGACAAATTTTTACCTGGCTTTGCGATTAATCTTTTTGAATCAAAGTTGGTTTTTAAAAGTACGTCCATTATTGTCATTTCTTTCAGGTTTAATAATTCTAATTTTTCGTCATTGAAATAAATTGTTATGAAATCTTTTTTTCTGTCTCTCATGGTGGAGTATGCGATGCCTATAGGTGTTATGTACTCTGGACCTTTTAATTTTTTGCACTTATAATCTACGACGGCAATAGTGCTGGCATCTCTTACTGAAACTCTTTCTATCGGTATAGATAGATTTTTTGCTATTTCCTCTGCTATGCCTGGCAGGTTGCTGCTGCCTCCAACTAAAAATACAGCAGATGGACTTTTTCCATTGTACTTTACTATTTCATCGCAGATCTTCTTCGCGAGATTTTTGACAACAGGCGATATTAAGTCTAAAACGTCTAAGCGAGATATTTGATGCTGGAGTCCTATAACGTCTTTGAATTTTATATCTTTTTTAGATGTAGTTTTGATTTTTTCTGCTGTATTAAAATCAGTAAGGTAATGCTGCTGTATGGTTTCAGTTACTTCATCACCTGCAAATGGAACCATTGAGTATGATATGATATTTCCGTCTTTTGAAATGGCTATGTCAGATGTACCTGCTCCAATATCTACAAGCGCTATGTTAAGCATTCTAATTTGTGGCATTATTGCAACGCCGATTGCTGCAATTGGCTCCAATGTAAGGTATGATACTTCTAACCCTGCTTTTTTTGCTACGGAGTATAAGCTTTCTACTACATCATACGGCAAGAATGTGGCTATTATCTCTACAGAGATTTCCTTGCCTGTATGGTCTTTAAGATTAGTTATAGGCAGGCCGTCTAAGTAAAAGCTTTTTATGGAGTATCCCACCATGTGGTACTTTAAAGTGTGGCTTTCTCGGGATATTTCTTCTTTTGCTGTGTTCAATGCATACAGTACCAGGTTATCTATGTCGCTGTCTTTTATTATGTAGTTTTCCTCAATGTTTTTTTCGACTCTTACCATTTTGGTTTTAAGAGATCTTCCGGCGGCAGCAAGGCTAACGTTTTTAAGCGTTATTCCGAGCTTTTTTTCCAATTTTTCCTTTATCTTGGTTGCGACAGATGCCACCTTGTCTATGTCATGAACTTGGCCGTCAAACATAACTCTATCTGTATGCTCCATTTGTTCGACAGCTAAGACTTTTAGCCTATCATTTTCTGGTACACCTACTATACCTACAACAATTCTTGTACCTATGTCAAGTGAAAAAATTAAATTATCGTTCATCAAAATTCCCCCGAAAAATATATCGTAAAACAAAAATATATTTTAAATAATTTTTAGATAAATGCATTATTTCATATTATACATTATACAATTTTTTTATTTACCTTAAAAGTAATTTTTGTAGAGGAACAAATAGAATATGATTAAAGAAGATGTTATTAAAACGGCAAAGAAATAAGGAGTACAACGACTCCTTATTTTATCACTTTCTTTATATCGCTTAATAAACTGCTTAATTGGTCTTTTGATATATACAATCCAATTTGAGTTGCATTCTTTTGCAAATAGTATGTGGCATTGTCATTAGTCAAAAATTTAACTTCTTCACTTTTATTTCCGTCAGATATTGTCAGTGTAAAACTTGAATTGTTTCCAACAATTTTTTTGTTTGGATCGATGCCTGTCGGATTCAACAAAACAATGTCATTAAGGAGAGCTTCCGAATTATCGCTGCTTATTTCTTTGCCATTGTATACCCATTTTCCACTTTTGTTTTTTTCTATATTGTAAGTTCCAGTGGAATCTGTGTATGTTATCTTTGAAATCTTGTCTTTTGACATTGTGTACACGTCTTTGTCTAAGTAATTAAACAAGGTATCGTTACTGGTTATTTGAAAGTTTTCTATCGAGCTGGCATCTACAACGTATATATAATTAGAATTTTTAAGCTTTGCGTAGTATGAATCTCCCACAGGTGATTTATTTCCTACAAGCAATTCTTCATTTTTTCCGTCCTTAGATGATACAGATATTGTAAAATCAGATTTATCTAAACCGTATTTTTTTACATCGGTATCTGTAAATTTTCTGCTGTATTTAAGGCCTGAAATCGAATTAAACAGATCATCTGTGCTGGTGCTATCTGCCTTATAACTGACAGGCTTTGTTACATTGTAGGTGCTGCCACTCTTTTCAATAGCCAATTCATTGCCTGCATCTTTTATGTCTACAGAAGATATTTTGCTTTTGCTTATGTTGATTATATTTGTAGACGGCGCAGGCTTTTTTGTAGATTTTGCGTAATAATAGTATCCTGCAAGTACGCCGAGAATTAAAAGCATTATTATAGTGTTTCTAAAAGTCTTCATAAAGCTCTCCTCCTGAAGAAGACGTAGCCGCCTATGATCCAAATAACTAAAGGTATAACTATAACTGTGACTATGAACATGTAGTCAGCTTGTTTTCCTGTCATGAATAATGTCGCGTAGTCAAGAGATTTAGGACTTATGGAGATCTGTACTGTTTTGTTTGTAAGCCAGTTTGCACTATTCATAAGGAGATCTCTATTGCCCTCTAAACCTATAACTCTATCTGTAGCCATAAGGTCGTTTCCAAGCACCACTATCTTCATGCCTGTTTTGCTGTCAGAGATGGTAACGCCTAATGTCAAAGGTCCTTTTATGTCGTTTTTGTCGTAAGATGCTTGCTTGCTGTTGAAATTCGTTTCTCCCCATGCTTTGTCGCTGGTGGTCAGGAATGATTGAACCGAGATGTTGCTGCTACTTGACGCTTTGTAAGTTATACTTCTGGAGCTTGGAGCAACAGTTGCTAAATTAGCTGATTCCAGTTTGTCAGTGATGTCATGGTATCCATACTCTGGTACAGGCGATAAAGCGTCCATAAAATAGTTTCTTGAAGGATCCACAACTATGTCATTGTCAATTTTTACATTCCAATTCGACAAAAGATCATTGATTGATTTTTCAGTAAGAGGGCCATTTTCAGCTCCCATCATGATGAAGGCCTTTCCGCCTTTTTTCAGATAATCCATTATAGCATTCATTTCTTGTTGAGTGTAATCTGACTTTGGATTGGCAATGATTATAAGCCCGGCATCTTTTGGTATACCACCAGCTTGACCAATATTAAGGTCATTTACGCTGTAGCCTTCACCTTGCAATGCTGACTTAAAGGTCGTAAGGGAATCTGTGCTGTTTACCTCATTATGGCCTTGAATGATGTAAGCATTTGTTTTGTTGACTTCGGTGACATTGATTATTGCTTGAGTAAATTGTTGCTCACCGCTGAAAATATTCTGACCGGTTTCTTGAGATTGTGTGAAAATGTCGTATGAATTTACGATCTGTCTCTTGCTGTCGTCTTTGCTGTTTAAAAATAACGTTGTATCGTAATCTGTAATTCCGTATTTTTGTGCGAGGGATGGATTTTTGTCAGGATCGATGAATTGGACTTTTATCCTTTTTGACAATGCTGTGTATTCATCTAAAAGATTTTGGACTTGTGACTTCGCACTGTCATTTTGGAAAAATGCGTAGACTGTCACATCTGTCTTTAGATTTTTCAATACTTGCTTCGTCTTATCAGAAAGGGTATACTGTTTTGATTTAGTGAGATCCCATTTTACAGGTTTTTGAGCCAATACTAGATTACCAAAGATCAATATGCCAAGTAAAATAACGATTGATAAAACCATGTTACTTCCGTATTTTAATCTGAGTTTGTTCAATAGAATTACCTCCTAACTCCAGCGTCTTTTGTCGACTACCATTATAGTGACAAAAACAAAGAAAATTATCACACTCAAGTAGAAGACAACGTCATTTAAGCTTAAAACACCGTTTTGAAAGTTAGTGAACCTTTGTAAAAGCGAAATGTTGTCTACAATGTTTTTTGCCGTTCCTTGGAAAACATCTCCCAGCCAGCTAACTATCCAAAAAAGCAGCAATATTGAAAAACCTATAACGCCTGCAATTAGCTGGTTTTCAGTTAAAGATGAAGCAAAAATGCCTATTGCGATAAACGCTGCACCCATCAAAAATGTCCCAATGTATCCTGTCAAAATTGGCCCAAAGTCAGGTGTGCTGTATATTTTAAGGTACAAAGGATATATTAAAGAAACCACCAAAGATAATGTATAGACAGTCAATGCAGCAAAGTATTTTCCTAAAACCATGTCGGTTATCCTAAGAGGTGATGTCATAAGCAGTTGGTCTGTGCCATTTTTCATTTCTTCTGATATTAATCTCATAGTCAAAATAGGGCTTACAAACATGAATACAAACACCATGTTCCCGAAAACTGGTGACATCAATGCGTACTGCGTTGAAAGGACAAATGTCGCAAAGAAATATCCAGATATAAGCAGCAAAAAGCCCACAAGTACATACGCAAGAGGCGAAAGAAAGTAGGACTTAAGCTCCCTTTTGTATATTGTCAGCATTTTCATTATCATTTACCTCCTCATCTGTTGTAAGCTGTAGGAAGACTTCTTCTAAGCTGTAGTTTACAGGCCTAAATTCAATGATAGGCAAACTTTGATTTGCAAAGGAAAAGAAAATCTCTTTTCTTAGGTCATGGTCTACATCTGTTTCAACATCTACATCGATGCAATTTTCTTTTGAATCTGCTTTTGATTTAAAGCTTTTAATTCCATTTATTCCTTTTAAAGTAGTAGATATCTTTTCTACAGAACCTATTACTTTTAGGAAATATCGTTTTGATTTTCCTATGGTGTCTGTCAAATTTTCAGTTGAATCTACCGCCACAATCTTACCTTTGTTTATGATTATAACTCTATCGCATATCATGCTTACTTCTGGCAAAATATGCGTACTTAGAATTATTGTATGTTTTTTTCCTAATTCCTTTATTATATCTCTTATTTCTTTGATTTGTTTTGGATCTAAACCTACCGTCGGCTCATCCAGCACCAATACATCTGGATCTCCTACTATTGCTTGTGCAAGACCTACTCTCTGTTTATAACCTTTTGAAAGGTTTTTAATGATCCTTTTTCTTACGTCTGCTAAACCAACTTCACCTATGACTTTATCTACTGTGGCTTTTTTCTTGTTATTTGGGACTTCTTTTAATTCGCAGACAAAAGCCAGATACGCTTCTACAGTCATATCTAAATACAATGGTGGAACTTCTGGAAGATAGCCAATATGTTTTTTGGCCTTTATAGAATCTTCTATAATATCATATCCAGCGATTTTTATTGTGCCTGATGTTGGTGGCATAAAACCAGTTATCATTTTCATCGTTGAGCTTTTTCCAGCTCCATTGGGGCCTAAAAATCCTACTATTTCTCCGCTGTCAACAGAAAAGCTTATGTTGTCAACAGCTTTGCGGTTTCCGTAAACTTTGGTAACGTTGTTTACTTCAATCATCATACGCGGCTAAACCTCCTTTTTGTATATACTACTTAATTATAACCAACTTTTATTAACAAATTGTTAATAAAATGTAAGAGAATTTTAAAATAAAAAAAGCATAGAGCTTTAAAAAGCCCTATGTTAAGCCGCCAAAAGAACTGATAACTTTTACTACATCGTTTATCTTATCATCACTGACTTCTACATTAAGCTGTATATTAGCATCGGCAGTTTCATCGTAATAACCCATTCCACTTATCGTGGGATCTGACATCAACAGAGGACTTTTTCTTATGTCAAAAGTGTATCCAGATTTTAAGACAAGTGATGCCAGTGTAGGTCCTGTTTCTGTGCCAGCTATGTTTTGTTTGTCATTATAAGTATCTGCATATTTATCAATAATGTCGATGTACGCTTTATATCCCATGCTTTTTAAATACGCAGAAGCTTTATTGGCGCTTTCTAAACTGTAAAAATATCCATTTATTTTCATAAAATCACCCAAATATATTTTGGGCTTAATTAAGATAAATATGTATTATGAAAAAATACCCGGTTTTACCGGGTATTTTAAAATGTCGATTAAAAACTTAACAATGTTTATGCTTTGAAATCGGATCTTCTATCAAAGTTGCAAAGACGAATTTATGATAGTGGTCATCGTCAACAGTAGTCTTGCCTTCTACAAAATGAACATGCTTACCGTAACCGACTTCAATAGCTGGCCCTGTTATTACACCAATTTCGTGATGATGATCTTCATAAAAATCTGTGCTTACTAAGATTGCATGGACATGGCTATCACCATCTTTTATTACTTGGCTTGTGACACCAGCAAATCTGTGGTTGTGATCTTCTTCTTCGTGTTCACCTGCTAACATGGTACTTCCTAAAAATTCGTGGTTATGAGTTTGACCTTCATCTTTTTTATTGTTATAAAGATCAAAATAGTTTTTAATTTCTTCAATTGATAATTCCATAAATTCAACCTCCAATAAATTATTGAGTAATGACAATGATATAATATGCAAATGTAATATAATATGTGCTTAAAAAATCATTTTAGAAGGTTTAATATTTATAAAAAATATATTATGTTAAGATTTTTACAATTTTTATAAAATCTATTGATACGTGTAATATACACGTGTTATGATATAATTGTCAGGAGTGAGGGAAATGAAACCCAAGGAATTAATAAAAATGCTTCAGAAAGAAGGATGAATAATAAAAAATCAGAGGGGCTCTCATGTACATATGATACATTCTTCAAAACCAGGCAAAATTCAAATTCCATATCACAACAAAGACTTAAAGCCTAAAACATTGAATTCAATCCTAAAGCAAGCAGGGTTAAAATAAAAAATTCTGTTTGCATAAAAGGATAACATAAAAAAATATAAAAGGAGGTTTTGTTATGGATAGATATATTTTCCCAGCTGTATTTGAGTCTGATGGAAACGGCGGTTATACTGTAACTTTTCCAGATTTTCCTGGATGCATAACTGAAGGTGATACACTTGATGAAGCATTATACATGGCTAAGGATGCTTTAGAGCTTTATATATACAATTTGGAAGAGGATAACGAAACAATTCCAATACCAACAGCTCCAGAAAAGATAAAAGTTCCTGAAGGTGCTTTTGTAAATCTTATCGAGGTTTACATGCCTCCTGTTCGTGATGAAATGGCCAATAAAAGTGTAAATAAAACAGTAACAATACCACGATGGTTAAATGAGGCAGCAGAAAATGCAAACATAAACTTTTCACAAGTACTTCAATATGCACTAAAAGAACAATTAAAAATAACAGATAGATATAAAGCACTCTAAGAGGGGTGCGTTCTGGTGCGCCTGACAGGAATCGAACCTGCGACCTCCCGGTTCGGAGCCGAACGCTCTATCCACTGAGCTACAGGCGCACGAAACTTCATACTACATTATATCCTTTTTAAAAGACATAAGTCAACCGTATTTGCTGACAGAAATTTGATATTTTTGTTATGTAGTGCTATAATTAATTAAAAATTGAACAAAATAATTACGAAGGAGGAGAGACAATGCAAAATGTCGAACTTGAAGCTGTATTGAGAACACCGGGTAAGAATGCGGCCCGCAAGCTGAAGGAAAAAGGCTACATTCCTGCCATACTGTACGGAAAAGGCATGGAGAGCATTCCGCTAGCTGTCGAAACCGGTAAGCTTCGCACAATAGTACAAAAACACGGCAGGAATGTCCTCCTCAATTTGATAGTTAACGGTGCTACGCATCAAGCAATACTGAAAGATGAACAAAAGGATGAATTGACTGGAAAGCTGATACATATAGATTTTCAGCGAGTGTCTATGAATGAGAAAGTTGAAGCAGCAGTACCGCTTAAATTTGAAGGTGTAGGCGTTATTGAAAGCAAAGGTCTTTTAGTACAGCATCAGAAGTGGGAGCTTAATGTTGAGGCTCTGCCTACAGACATACCAGAAGAGATTGTAGTAGATGTATCTAATTTAGATATAGGAGATACGATACTTGTAAAAGATGTAGTTGTTCCTGAAAATGTTGAGAAGGTAGATGATTCTGACGAGGTTATATTGACAGTAGTAGCTCCAAAGGATGCTGATGTAGCAGAGGAGTCTACTGAAGCTGCTTCAGAGGGTGAATAAGAATATTTGAGAAAATTAAAAGGAGCATTTTGCTCCTTTTAATAATTTATGATCTTTTTGTTTTCACTTAAAAGTCTCTCTGGTATTACATCATTTTTGATTAAGTCATCATAAGTTTCTCTGGCTACTATTAAATCTGATTCACCGTTATTTAGAAGTACAGCAGCAGGTCGAGGGAGGCGGTTGTAATTGCTTGCCATTGAGTAATTGTAAGCGCCTGTACACGTTACGGCTATTATATCGCCACTTTCAAGCTGTGGTAAATCTATGTCCCATATAAGCATGTCACCAGATTCACAACATTTCCCTGCAATAGAAACTTTCTCAAGGTTTATTTTGCGAGCTTTGTTGGCCACAATTGCATTGTATTTTGCACCGTACAAAGCTGTACGTATATTGTCAGCCATTCCGCCGTCAACTGAGACGTACTTTCTTACGCCAGGAATGTTTTTTATCGCTCCAACAGTGTAAAGCGTAGTGCCTGCATTGCCAATTATAGAGCGACCTGGCTCTACTATTATGTTGGGCCTTTTTATATTTAATTCCTTTGAAAATTCTTCAACTGTCTTCATTATCTCGCTTGCTATTAATTCTATAGGTTGTGGGTCATCTTCTTCAACGTAAGCTATTCCAAATCCACCGCCTAAATCCAGATTTTCGACTTCCCAACCTGTAGTGTCTTTTACTTTTTTAAGGAAGTTCATCATTATATCTATTTCTGCCTTATACGAATCGTAGCTGAAAATCTGTGAACCTATATGGCAGTGTAAACCAGTTAGATTTACATTATCCAGCGTCAAGGCGTACTTTATGGCGTCGAGGGCATCGCCATTAAAAAGAGGGAATCCAAACTTAGAGTCTATTTGACCAGTTTTAATGTATTCGTGTGTATGGGCTTCTACACCAGGTGAAATTCTTAAGTATATGTTGGGTTTTTTGCCCATCTTTAAAGCCAGTTCATTTAGCATATTGAGTTCAAACCAATTGTCGACTATGATGCAGCCTATGTTGTATTCCAATGCCATCGTTAGCTCGTCTATTGATTTGTTGTTACCGTGGAAGTATATATTTTGGACAGGAAAATCGGCTTTTAGTGCTGTATAGAGTTCACCTCCGGATACTACGTCTAATCCTAAATTTTCTTCTTCTATGATTTTACATATGGCTGTTGTCATAAATGCCTTACTGGCATAAATCACTTCATTTCCTGGATAATTTTTCTTAAAACCGTTGTAGAAGGAACGGCAATTTTCTCTTAATAGCTCTTCATCTATAACGTAAAGGGGAGTACCGTATTGCTTTGCTATCTTTACGGTATCGCACCCAGCAATTTCTAAATGACCTTTTGAATTTATGCGCATGTTCTTTTGAAACACAAAATCATCTCCATCACTTTATTAATTTAAAATATCAAAATCAATGTATAAATAAAAACAGCTAAGGTATTTTCTTTAGCTGTGCTTTAATAGACATAGAAATACCTCCTTTCCCTTAGCGAGATAGCTCATCACAAATAGTCCGGGTCAACTACTTGTGACAGTCCTATACATCTTATGCATAGGCCCAGCTATGTAGATATTAAGGTATCTACACGCTTCGGCGGATTTATCCCTTTCACATGCAATCATCGACTCCTTAAAGCCTAATGCATGTTACTCTTGATGCCCCGCTCCTCTACCTCACCTTCAAGGAAGATGAGGTACATAGTATTTATTTTTTTTAATATGATACCATTAAAAACTTAATGTGTCAACATATTTATAAATCTTTAGGGAATAATCAATAATGAGACTTTCAAGGGGTGATGTTATGCAGTGGTTGATGACTTTTATAGCATCTTGGATAATTTTCATCTTGCTTATTGATTTAAAACAGATAAAGTATACGATATGGGCAGGACTGTTAGCTGCTATCTGTCAGTTAATAATTGATAATATGGCGTTTCACTTAAAATTGTACGATTTTAGGTACGACATTTTAAAGATTTTCAATTCATCATTCTTTTTTACATTTGGCGCACCATTTACGATAGGCATATTATATGCCCAGACTTATCCGGAGAATAGAATATTGAGGCTTATAAATGTCTTTGTATCTACTGCTTTGTTTTTTGGGTTAGAGTTCGCATTAAAGCTGTCTGGAGCACTTAAATATATACATTGGCATTATTTTTACAGCATTACGATAGACGTTTTGGCATTGATGTCTTTAGGCAATTTAATTACGATATTTAAGTTAGCGCCGTGGATGAGAAGTGAAAGATAGCTGAATGGGGGATAAGTATGCTTAAATTTATCTTAATTGTTTCTATAGATTCAATACTTGTTTACATGTGGTTTAGATATTTAGACAGATTAAGAAAAAATAGATGATTAATAATGTACAAAAAAACAATGTAAATATCATAGGTATTGTATATTTGAAATACTGAAAAATAATATTATAATATAAGTATCAAACGTTTACCATTTTAAGGGGGATATCGAAAGATGGCTGATGTTATTCTTAAGCATGTATACAAAACATATCAGGGTGGAGTGACGGCTGTTAAAGATTTCAACTTGGAGATTAAAGACAAAGAATTTATAGTCTTAGTCGGACCATCTGGATGCGGTAAATCTACTACATTGAGGATGGTTGCTGGTCTTGAGGAGATAAGTCAAGGAGAGTTATATATTGACGGGAAATTAGTAAATGATGTTCCACCAAAGGACAGAGATATAGCGATGGTGTTCCAGAACTATGCTCTGTACCCACACATGACAGTCTATGACAACATGGCTTTCGGCTTAAAGCTTAGAAAAGTGCCAAGGGCAGAAATAGACCAAAAAGTAAAGGAAGCAGCCAGGATACTTGGCATAGAAGATTATTTAAAGAGAAAGCCAAAGGCATTGTCAGGTGGACAAAGGCAGAGGGTTGCTTTAGGACGTGCTATAGTT
Organism: Thermoanaerobacterium thermosulfurigenes; assembly: GCF_051201035.1. NCBI lineage: Bacteria > Bacillati > Bacillota > Clostridia > Thermoanaerobacterales > Thermoanaerobacteraceae > Thermoanaerobacterium > Thermoanaerobacterium thermosulfurigenes. The sequence goes on along the minus strand of NZ_JBPODR010000005.1, from coordinate 40,009 downwards.
CGTAATCCTAAGGTGTTCCTCATGGATGAGCCTCTTTCAAACTTGGATGCAAAGCTTAGGGTTCAGATGAGGACAGAGATTGCAAAGCTTCATGACAGATTGCAGACGACATTTATATACGTAACACACGATCAGACAGAGGCTATGACGATGGGATCAAGAATAGTCGTCATGAAAGATGGCGTTATACAGCAGGTAGATAAGCCACAAGTAATATATGAGCATCCTGATAATTTGTTTGTTGCAGGTTTCATTGGAAGTCCACAGATGAATTTCATAGATGCAAGGCTTGAAAGCGAAAATGGAAAAGTTTATGCATCTTTCAAAGGCTTTAAAGTTGTGGTTCCGGATGGAATCGTAAAGAGGTTAAAAGATGAAAGCTATATAGGCAAAGAAGTTGTATTAGGCATAAGGCCAGAAGATCTGCATGACGAGGAAGTTTTCCTTGAAGCATATCCAGATAGCGTGATTGAGACTAAAGTAGATGTTACAGAGCTTATGGGTTCTGAAACATATCTCTACCTCGATTTGCAAGGACAGCCGCTTACAGCGAGAGTTGATCCAAGATCGACAGCAAAAGCTGGCGATATAATCAAAATCGGTCTTGATACGAATAAACTCCATCTGTTTGACAAGCAGACAGAGCAGACGATATTAAATAGATAAAACAATAAAACCCATAGGGAAGATTATTCTTCCTATGGGTTTTATTTATGCATACAGCTTTCCGTAAGGCCTATGACCTGCAGGATGAAGCTTTATAAACTTGTGATTCATTATTTTATCGTAGTCGTACTTGAAATACGATGAAAAGTTTTTGATGTATTTGCTTATTTCCTTTAAATCATCTTCTGTTGCTTCTTCTTTTATGACTTCTTTTCCAAGCTTGTAATCTTCTACGTCATTGCACCTTAAATATATGACACCGCCGTGCATTCCAGTCCCGCAGTATTCACCAACGATATCTTTCTTGTTGCTTAAATTTAACACTATCATGCATCCACCTGCCATGTATTCACCGAAGAAGTCTCCAGGCGTTCCACCTATTACAACTACTGGAACTTTGTCGTTGTACTGTTTCATGTGGATACCTACTCTGTATCCGGCATCGCTTTTTATATACATGGAGCCGCCTCTCATGCCGTATCCAACAACATCTCCAACATGACCGTGGACTATTATGCTTCCATCGTTCATGGTGTTTCCAATGGCGTCTTGACCATTGCCAAACACTTCAATAGTCAATCCGTCCATAAATGCAGCTAAGTCATTTCCTGGCGTACCTTCTATGTTTATTTTGGTACTACCATTCAAGTTATCTCCTATATACCTTTGTCCGTTCACATTTTTTAAATTTATCACATCTTCTCCTGAATTGACTAATTCTTTTATCATTTCGTTTAAGTCTTTATAATGCATGTCTTTTGCATCGATTGTCTTCACATTAATGCACCTCCAGATCCAACATTTTGGATTTACGTAAGTCTTTAGGGAAATAAACGTATCCGAAATCATCTTTCATAAGATGATCTTTAAATGGGGAAACATCTATTCTGTCTCTTATTAGTCCTGTATATATTCCTGCTCTATCAACATCGTTTATCAGTATGAAGCCTACAATATTGTTACCTTTAAGCACAATTTTTTTATAAGAGTTTTTGTCATAATCAGCTTTTGTTATCACATCATAAGAGCTATCTGGAGGATTTATGATTCCGGCTGTAATGATGTAAGTATCTTTGTAGCCTATGGAATTCATTGGGAATGTACCTTTTGTGGTACTTTCAACGCCTACCATGTTTAAACCAGCAATCTCTCCTTGCATGTAGGCACTGGGCCATATAGGTACGACTCTATTTGAATCGATGAGCATATCGTATCCTTCAGCCACATCTCCAGCAGCGTATACATCGTCAAGGTTAGTCTTCATATGTTTATCTACCAATATACCGCGATTGACTTTTATGGATGTTCCTTTTGTAACATCTGTATTTGGAGTCACGCCTATTGCAAATATGAGATGATCGGCAGCCAATGTTTCACCATTTTTCAAATGGACTTCTTTTACATAGTCGTCACCTATAATTTCGTCTACTGTTGTATTTAACTTAATCTTTATACCCTCGTTTGTAAGCCTTTTTGTTACTATACATGCGGATTCATTATCAAGGATAGTGCTTAAAATCCTATCGGCAAGCTCAACGATGGTGACATCTGCTCCTAATTCATGAAGTCCTTCTGCGGCTTTGAACCCTATCAGGCCGCCTCCGACGATGACTACTTTTGAGTTTGGCCTGATATTTGATTTTAAGCTTTTTGCTTCGTCAAGTTTTATAAATGTCTGAATGTTTTTCTTTTCAAGTCCGCTTATTGGAGGGACGAAGGGTTTGCCACCTGTTGCTATAAGCAGTTTATCGTATGATACAGAATCGCCATTTTCAAGCATTACATTTTTCTTGTTTTCATCAATGGATACTGCTTTTACACCAAGAATGGTTTTTACATTGTTTTTTTGGTAAAAGTCCTTGTCTCTGTAAGCCATTTTTTCTTCTGTAACTGTCCCTGCAAGGTAGTACGATATTAAAGGTCTTGAATACACGTGGTATTTTTCATCAGATATGACGGTTATATTTGACGCTTTGTCGTACTTTCTGATGGCTTCCACTGCCCCAACCATTGCAGCGGAGTTTCCGATTATTACTATATTCATCTAAATACCTCCTTCTGAAAAAACAAGAGCTTCGTTAGGACAGTTTTTTACACAGGCAGGCTCACCAGCTTCTGCACATAGATCACACTTTGAAGCGATTTTATTGTTTGTGTCTCTTACGATTGCTCCAAATCCACATACGAGGACACATGTCCAGCATCCTACACACTTATCGGTATCGCAAGTTACAACACCTGTTACAGGATCTTTTTGCATTGCACCTGTTATACAAGCCTTTACACATGGAGCATCATCACAGTGTCTGCACTGCAGTGAAAAGGATAATGGACGATTTTCTTCTACAACAATTCTTGGAGTTGGACGGTTACTGTCGAGTTTGTATGCCTTCAAAACATCTTTGTACTTGGAGTGGGATGTTATACAGTATACCTCGCAAAGTTTGCATCCGACGCAAACTTCTTCCTTGGCATAAACCTTCTTCATATATTTCAATCCTTTCATTCAATATGATAGATTAATAGTTGATAAATGTAATATTAAAAGATTTTATTCTCCGGCTGCCAGTATGCCTAATACATCCAGTTCTTTCTGAGTCATGCCTATTCCTCTTAGCATAAGCCTGTTGCCTTTTAGGCTTTCAATGTCGTTTATACCCATACCGCCAAGCATCTCCTGTATCTCATGGCCCCAAGCTGTAATGAGGTTTATAAGCCTTTTATATCCTATTTCAGGGTTTAATCTTTTTACGAGATTAGGATCTTGAGTGGCTATTCCCCAATTGCATTTTCCAGTGTAGCATTGTTGACACATGTGGCAACCAAGTGCGATGAGCGCCGCAGAGCCTATATAGACTGCATCAGCGCCTAACGCAATAGCTTTTATTATGTCAGCGCTGCTTCTTATGCTGCCTGCTGCGATGAGGGAGATGGTGTGTCTTATACCTTCAGAGCGGAGCCTTGAATCTACTGATGCGATGGCAAACTCAATTGGAATGCCTACATTATCCCTTATGCGCTTTGGAGCCGCACCTGTACCGCCTCTAAAACCATCTATAGCGATGTAGTCAGCACCAGCTCTTGCAATGCCAGATGCTATGGCTGCCACGTTGTTGACTGCAGCTATTTTCACACCGACAGGCTTTTTGTAGTCTGTTGCTTCTTTTAGCGAATATATCAACTGACTTAAATCTTCAATTGAGTAGATGTCATGGTGTGGTGCAGGTGATATGGCGTCGCTGCCTACAGGTATCATTCTTGTTTCGGAAATGTCCTCGCTTACTTTTTCACCAGGCAAATGACCGCCAATTCCAGGTTTTGCCCCTTGACCAATCTTTATCTCAACTGCCGCAGCAATCTTTAAGTATTCCCTATCAACTCCAAATCTACCTGATGCTACTTGAACGATTGTATTAGGACCGTATTTTCTAAAATCCTTATGAAGACCGCCTTCACCAGTATTGTAGTATATTCCTAATTCTTTTGCTGCTCTTGCCAGTGATGCGTGAGCATTGTAGCTTATTGAACCATACGACATGGCAGAAAACATTATAGGGTAATTTAATGTTAGCTGCGGAGGCATTTTTGTCTTTACGTTTAAATTTTCGTCTAATTCTATTTTATCTGGCTTTCTCCCTATGAAAATTTTTAACTCCATTGGTTCTCTTAATGGATCTATAGAAGGGTTCGTAACCTGACTTGCATTAATCACCATCTTGTCCCAGTAAATAGGATATGGCCTGTCATTTCCCATGGCTGACAGAAGAACTCCCCCTGTTTCAGCTTGCCTGTATATATCTCTTATGGCGTCGTAAGTCCAGTTGGCGTTTTCTCTGAAAACTTGAGGATGTTTTACTATTGTTAAAGCATGTGTAGGACACATTACGACACATCTTTGGCAATTTACGCATTTATAATCGTCAGCTACCATTTTGCCTAAATCTTCATCGTAGCTGTGTACTTCATTTGCGCATTGTCTCATGCAGACTTTGCAGTTTATGCATTTATCGTAATCTCTTATCACTTTAAATTCTGGTGTAAGGTAATTAAGGCTCATGCAGTAACCTCCTTTTTATTGAAAATCTCAGAGACGTTTTGCTGGTCCATCTCTGCAATTACAGGCTCTCCACCTTTAGGTATCCATACTCTATCAGGATTTTTGCAGACTTGCCTTATAGCTGATTCTTCGCTTGCGACGTAAATTACATCACCGTGGCTTGCGGCTGTTAATGGTCTTAATTTTATCCTGTCATTGATGGCGATGAAGCCATTATCGTATGTTACGATTAGCGAGAAAGGACCATTCAATAAAGCTTTGCTGTATATCATTTTGAGACTGTGATAAAGTTCCCTTTCCTTTTGAGGCATGCGTTCAACTTGATTCCACAGAGGTGACGCTACGACTTTCGCTGCCAAAGACACGGGTAGATTGTGCTTTCTCAACAGCAGATCGAAGATATATGCAGCGACTTCGGTATCTGTCTGAAGTGTGCAAGAATATCCGAATTCTTCTAAATACTTTCTATTTGTGTCATAAGAAGAAAGCTCTCCATTGTGTACTACTGATATGTTTAAGAGATTGAAAGGATGTGCACCGCCCCACCATCCAGGAGTGTTAGTAGGAAATCTGCCGTGAGCTGTCCACATGTAGCCATTGTAAGTTTCCAATTTGTAAAACTCAGCCACGTCTTCTGGATAACCAACCGCTTTAAAGACACCCATGTTTTTGCCGCTGGAGAAAATATACGCTCCATCCACGTTTTTATTTACATTGAAGATAAACTTAACGACGAAATCTTCGTCGGTAATTTCATTGGCATTTAATACTTCAAGTTTAGGTAATGCAAAGTATCTGTAGATAAGAGGCGCATTTTTTATGCTTTCTGTCTTTCTTGTAGGTATTTTTTCCTCGTAAGCTATGACGAAATTTGCTTTAAGCAGTTCTTCCGTTTCCTGTTTTGCCTTTGTGTTGTCGTAAAACATGTGGAATGCGTAATGTTCTTTAAACTCAGGATAAATGCCGTAGGCAGCAAAACCACCACCAAGGCCGTTTGATCTATCATGCATCGTTGCAATCGAATCGGCAATTATCTGGCCAGAAAAAACCGCTCCAGATCTATCTATTATGCCGCTAATAGCGCACCCAGAAGGTATCCTTATATTTCCTTCTTTCAACATTTTATAACCCCCTTAAAATTTTTTATGTGCAATATTTTTTTTGTAAACTGCAATTTTTAGAAAAAGTTTACTGCAGCATATTCTTACAGTAAACCGTTTGAAACCAAATTTTCAGCTTGATAAGAGTGTTATCAATATTATATTACATTTTTTGAAAATTGCAATACAAAAATGTAGAAATTCATAAAGTTGTTTTACCCAAAAACGTTTGTGACATTTTACGGCAAAATTTTGTTAATTTCTACAATACCTATTTTTTCTACTACAAAATATTGTATAATTATTATATACTTTATATTAAGGTGGTATTGTATGAGTATTTACGATAATGTTAAAAAAGCCGTTAGAGATTTTCAAAGATATGTAGATGTTCCAATATATCTCATCGATAAAGATGGCAAGTTGATCTTTTCAGGTGAAGAAAATTCTTTAAAAAAAGAAGGAATTTTTGTCGTAAACAGAGAATTTATAGACAAAAAGGATGTATACGAATGTCAAGCCATGACTTTCTACAACATATTTGTAAACGGATGGCGTTTCTTGACTGTCGGTGTTAAAGGCACTGGTGAGAAGGCTCGAAACATTGTCATGCTGTTATCGATGAGCTTTGAACACATTGCAAATCAGTTGTCGAAAGACGACTTGCTTTTAAAGCTTCTTTTAGGTGATTTAAAAGACGATGAGATGGAGTATTACTTTCAAAAATTTAAAATCGAAGAAAAAGAACTTTATAGAGTTATAATAATCGAGTCAAGTGAGCAGATTTATGATGCTCATAAGATAGTAGGTCACATATTTGAAAAGAACAGCTTTCAAACTATCATTCTAAGTGAAAATAGATTTGCTGTTTTGCTTTTAGAGACAGCTTTAACGGATATTGATATGGCTGCAAAAACTTTAAAGGATACAATTGAATCCGAAATATATATTAGGATAGATATGGGTGTTTCAAACAAAGCCTACAATTTTAAAGAGATAAGCAAAGGCTATGATGAAGCGTTTATAGCATTGAAATTTGGGGAAAAAATTGATAACAATGAGAAAGGGATTTACTTTTACAGAAGCTATGCTTTAGAGGATCTGCTGTTGAAGCTTTCAGATGATGACATTAAGAGATTTCTTATGGCTTTTACAGATGGCAATTTAGATTATTTCAATGACGATGAACTTGTTACGACTCTCAATGCTTTTTTTAGGAATAGTTTGAATTTAAGTGAAACATCAAGAGATTTGTACATCCATAGGAACACTTTAGTTTATAGATTGGATAAGATACATAAATTAACAGGATTTGATCCTAAACAGTTTAATGATGCCGTAATACTTAAGGTTTTAATGACGTTTGCGAAATTTTTACCATAGTAAAAACAATTTCGAAAGGAATGTTGCAGGAAATGATTAAATTTGTTGGGGTTTCAAAGAAGTACAAAAATGACATTATCGCTGTTTCAAATATCAATTTTACGATTGATAACGGCGAGTTTGTCTTTTTGGTGGGGCCAAGTGGTGCTGGAAAATCTACGATATTAAAGCTTCTTTTGAGAGAAGAAATTCCTACTACAGGAAGTATCTTTGTAGATAAAAAAGATATAACAAAGTTAAAAAGAAAAGAAGTGCCGTATTTAAGAAGAAATATCGGCGTAGTGTTTCAGGATTTTAAACTTTTGCCGAATAAAACAGTGTATGAGAATATAGCATTTGCACTGCAGATTGTGGAAGCTGAGCCTAAGTATATAAGAAGAAGGGTACCGATGGTTTTGTCTTTAGTTGGATTAAGCGAGAGAGCCAATTCGTATCCGCAGCAATTGTCTGGTGGTGAACAGCAGAGGGTGTCAATTGCAAGGGCGATTGTAAATGAGCCTTCGATTCTTGTGGCTGATGAACCTACGGGAAATTTGGATCCTGATACGTCATGGGAAATAGTAAAATTGCTGTCTGAAATCAATAAAAGGGGAACAACTGTAATAATGTCTACGCATGCAAAAGATATTGTTGATTCGATGAAGAAAAGGGTCATTGCTCTTGAAAAGGGAAATATAGTAAGAGATGAGATGAGAGGTGTTTACGGATATGAAGCTTAACACTGCAGCATATTACATAAGAGAAGGTCTTACGAATGTCAAAAGAAACAGAGCGATGACAGTTGCATCTATTACTTCTGTTACGGCGGCACTGCTGATATTAGGGCTGTTTTTGATAATCATACTTAACGTGGATTCTATGGCCAGCCAAGTTGAATCGCAATTGGAGCTTAAAGCATTCATAAATGATAATTATGATGCTGCTAAAGTGGCAAAAGTGGGTGAGGAGATAAAGGCAATAAGCGGTGTAAAATCCATAACGTTTGAGTCTAAAAAAGATGCTCTTAATAATTTTAAAAAGCAGTTGGGTGACAAAAGTTATTTAGTAAATGGCTTGGAAAATGACAATCCGATGCCGCAGTCTTTTATAGTCAAAGTGACAGATGCAAACATGATGAAGCAAGTGTCAGAAGAGATAAAGAAGATTGATGGTGTAACGCAGGTAAGCTATGGACAAGATGTGGTAGATAAACTGCTGGGAATTATAAAGATAATAAGGATTGTTGGCCTATTTGTGATACTTATTCTCTTTATAATTTCAGTTGTAATAATTTCAAACACAATTAAATTGGGAGTGTTTGCACGTCGCAGGGAGATTAACATCATGAAGTATATTGGCGCTACAGATTGGTTCATTAGGTGGCCATTTCTTGTAGAGGGCATTGTATTAGGGCTTGTCGGTTCAGTGCTGGCTATAGCTATCCTAGGTTTTATATACGGATATGCTTCAGACCTTGTGAACAACAAACTGATTATATTTACGCTTCTTCCTGCAGGTGTCGTGATAAGGCAATCACTTGTGTACTTTTTGGCTATGGGTTCTTTAATAGGTGCCATTGGCAGTGGTATATCTATAAAGAGATTTTTAAATGTCTGAGGAGGTATATTATTGAAGGAAGGAAAATGGAGGAAGATAATTTTTACATTATTAATTTCAGTGATGCTTCTTACGACATCATTTCCCAGAGCTGACCAACTGCAAGATGCAAAAAACAAATTAAACAATGTTCAAAGTGCCATAAATCAAAACAAGGCTAAGCAGAACCAGATTGCAAGTCAGAAGCAGGATATACAAAAGGAAATACAAGATCTTGATATGAAATTGAACGATACTACAAGACAGCTTAACGATGCAGAGGCGAAATTAAATGATGCGATAGCAAAATTAAATAAAGCACAGCAAGAGCTTGATACGGCAAAAAAGGCGGAAGAGAGTCAAAGGGATATATTGAAAGGAAGAGTAAGAGCCATGTACATAAGCGGTGGAGAAACAGGTTATCTTGATGTGCTTTTAAGTGCAAAAAGCTTTGCTGACTTTGTAACAAGGCTTGATTTAGTAGAAAGGCTTGTTGGATTTGATGTCAATCTCCTAAATTCGTATCAGCAGCAGAGAAAGACTGTTGAGGAAAAGACGAAGCAATTAACTATCGCAAAGCAGGATGCAGAAAATTACAAGAATCAAGTTGAAGCCAGAAAGAGGGATATTCAAGTTGCCTTGTCATCCAGGGAAGGATTTATGAGAGATTTAGAGAGGCAGCAAGAGCTATATGAGGAGCAAGAAAAGGCTCTTTTAGAGCAGTCAAAGCAATTGGAGAGCACCATAGCCAAATTGCAGTCCTCTAACACGGTTTATACAGGTGGAAAGCTTGGATGGCCTGTTCCCAGCAGTTCAACAATAACATCGCCATTTGGCACAAGGTATCATCCTATTTTGCATGAGTATATAATGCATACAGGCATTGATATAGCTGCATCATATGGAGCCGCTATAGTTGCTGCAGCAGATGGCAAAGTCATATACGCAGGATACTATGGTGGATATGGAAATGCGGTAATAATCGATCATGGCGGCGGCATAACCACTTTATACGGTCATAACTCCGAACTTTTAGTTACAGTCGGTGAAACGGTGAAAAGAGGCCAACAAATAGCAAGAGCTGGGAGCACTGGATTGTCGACAGGACCGCATTGTCATTTTGAAGTAAGAAAAAATGGAGTACCTGTAAATCCTATGGACTGGTTAAAATAACCGGTCTATTTTTTTTGTCACCATATTATTGTATAATAAGATGTAACATCATATAATTTAGAGAACTGTTTTGATATTTGGCAGTTTAATATTTTGGCTTTAAAGAAAGGAATGGATAAATATATGAATAAAAAAAGAATGGTTGCTGGTGCGGTTTTACTTGTATTTGTAAGCAGCATAATGACTTTTTACCTCACAAGGCTTGTACCACTTGCATACGGTGGTTCGGTGATTGTGCCAAGAGAAGAGTACAACCTTATTAAACAATACAGCAAGCTTTTTCAAGTTGAGAACATACTGACAAATGATTATGTCGATAAGATAGATCAATCTAAACTTGTTGATGGATCGATAAAGGGTCTTGCTAGCTCCCTTGGAGATCCATATACAGTTTACATGGATAAGAAAGACTACCAAGATTTCACTACACAGACGACAGGTTCTTATGCTGGTGTTGGCATCGTGGTTTCAGTTGACAAAGATGGACATATTGTAGTTGTTTCGCCAATGAAAGGAACACCAGGTGAGAAAGCTGGAATAAAATCTGGCGACATAATAGTATCTGTAGACAATGTTAAGGTTAATGGAAATAATTTAGATAAAGCTGTTTCTTTGATGAAAGGGCCTCAAGGCACTAAAGTTTCACTTGTTTTGATGAGAGACAATAAGCTTATTACTAAGACTTTGACGCGAGAGATAATCAAACTGCAGACGGTAAGCAGCACTATGCTGCCAGGCAACATAGGCTACATTAAGATGACGATGTTTGATGAAAACACATCTGCTGATTTTACAAAGGCTCTCGATGGTCTTAAATCACAGGGCTTAAAAGGACTTATCATAGATTTAAGAGACAATCCAGGTGGCATATTGGAGCAGTGTGTCAATATTGCTAATGAACTTTTGCCAAAGGGGCTTATAGTATCTACGAAAGGCAGACAAAGTAAGGATGACCAAGTGATATATGCAAAAGGGCCGGGGTTGCAAAAGCCGATAGCTGTCCTTGTTAATGGTGGAAGCGCCAGTGCTTCTGAAATACTGTCAGGGGCAATAAAAGACAGAAAAGTCGGTGTGCTTGTGGGTACAAAGACATTTGGCAAAGGTTTGGTACAGTCTGTCATAGATTTTGGCGATGGCACTGCCCTTAAGTACACATCTGCAAGGTACTACACGCCAAGCGGTGTAAACATTCAAGGGAAGGGCATTGAACCAAACTACGTTGTCGAGCTTCCAAAAAACTATGTCGTGACGGACACACCAGATTTAAAAGGCGATACACAGCTTATAAAAGCATACGACATAGTAAAATCAGAGATCAAATAAGGTGTTTATATGATATACATTAATTTAATATGGCTTATAATTAAATCTATTGCGTTGATGATTTTAAACCCTTTCATGTGGCTTGTCGTTGCCTTTATTTACTTTCAGTACAAGAGAAATGTAGAGATTGAAAGGCAGATGGTGGGAAAAGAGCAAACATCCCTTAAAGACCAGGTTTTAGATTCTACTATATATGGCTTTTTGATAGGCATTTTAGGAAGCATAGTGATAGTTTTTTTAGGAATAACAATAGATAATATTGGCATAGAGTACGTATTTCCGCTTGCTATACTGCTTATGCTGATAAATCCAAGGTATATATGTTTTTCTTACGCTGGCGGGATTGTATCACTCATAAGCTTGATGATTGGATATCCAAATGTAAATGTATCTGGGCTTATGGCTATTGTGGGCATTCTCCATCTGATGGAAAGCATACTCATTTACTTGGATGGTTCAGCAAATAGCATACCGGTATTCGTAAGGCTAAAAAACGGTAATATTGCCGGTGGATATACGATGCAGAAATTTTGGCCTATACCGTTTATTGCCTTGTCTACGACGACAGCCATATTAGGTGGTGCTTCATCCATAAACATGCCTGATTGGTGGCCTCTCTTAGGACCTTCTTCAAATTTAAAAGATATTGTATTTATCATGATGCCTGTAGTTGCTGCACTTGGGTATGGAGATATAGCGCTTACAGAGATGCCTAAGAAAAGAGCGCATAGATCATCAATAAGGCTTCTGGGTTTTAGCTTAATATTGATAGGATTATCTCTTTTAAGCATTAAAATATATATTTTCAAATGGATTGCGGCTTTCTTTGGACCGTTGGCACACGAGCTAATCATTATAATTGGGCAGAGGGAAGAAAAGACGAAAAAACCACTTTTTGAATACCAAGATACTGGTTTGATGGTGCTGTCTGTAGTAAAAAATTCTCCTGCTGAACAAATTGGAATAAAGCCAGGCGATGTGGTTTTAAAGATAAATGATATTCAGATTAACAGTGAAGATGATATTAAAAGATTGCTTTCAACCAATCCAACCATATTGTTTATTACAGTAAGAGAGGCTGATGGCAGTTTTGTCAGATATGAATACAGAAATTGCAAGGGGATAAATTGGCTTGGACTGCTTATCGTACCGCAGTATCCAGATAATTTATACAGCATAAGTGAGATGGAAAATGGGGGGTTGATAAAAAGCTTGTTGCGTAAGTTTACGAAAAAGCATTAGGAGGTAAAGCAGATGTTTGTAGAAACTTATGAGACATACAATGCTGTTTCTGATAAAACATTGAAAGGTAAATTGGTGGTTGTGATAGATACGCTTAGGGCTACCAGTGTCATAACGACAGCCCTTGTCAATGGTTCAAAAGAGGTTATACCAGTAGCTGATATTGAAGAAGCTGTAAACCTGTCTTACAATTTTGACAAAGATGAAATATTATTAGGTGGCGAGAGAAATGCCGTCAAAATCGATGGGTTTGATCTTTCCAACTCGCCTTTGGAATATTCAAAAGATGTTGTAGAAGGAAAAACTATCATATTGACGACTACTAATGGTACGAGGGCTTTAAAAAAGGCTTCTTCATCAGATGATGTGGTTGTTGGATGCCTTTTAAATGTTTCATCTATTGCAGAATACATCCAAAAAGAAGATAAAGATGTAGTAATCATCTGTGCTGGCACTGAGGGTAAATTCTCCATCGACGATATTATAACTGCAGGTGCTATTTTGCATAAGCTTAAAGAACTAAAGCCGTATGAAAGTGACGATTTGTCGAAGGCGTCATATTTTCTATATGAATCATTTAAAGACAATGTTTTAGACATAATGAAATATGGTTATCATTTAAACAGGATTGAAAAATTAGGTTATCATGATGATGTGGAGTTTTGCACAAGGATAGATATGTTTTCAATTGTTCCTAAATACATAAATGGTGTAGTAAAGATATGTTGAAAGCCGGCACATGCCGGCTAAAAACATATGTTTGTGTTGATTTTTTATATATGGTATAATATTATAAAATGCTTGGGAATTGTTTATAGAAGGTGTTTGTAATGAGTGAGTTCAAACTTGTATCAGATTATAAGCCTACAGGTGATCAGCCGGAAGCAATAAGAAAATTGACAGAAGGCGTAAACATAGGCCTTAAGTGTCAGACATTGTTGGGGGTCACCGGTTCTGGCAAAACATACACTATGGCAAATATCATAAAGAATGTCAATAAACCTACACTTGTAATTGCACATAATAAGACTTTAGCAGCTCAGCTTTGCGCAGAGTTTAAAGAATTCTTTCCAGAGAACGCTGTAGAATACTTTGTAAGTTACTATGACTACTATCAACCAGAGGCTTATGTTCCACAGACAGATACTTATATTGAAAAAGATGCATCCATAAACGAAGAAATTGATAAACTTAGGCATTCAGCTACTGCAGCCCTTTTCGAGCGAAGAGACGTGATTATCGTTGCCAGTGTTTCATGCATATACGGATTAGGTGATCCGGAGGATTATGAGGAGCTTATGCTTTCTTTAAGGCCTGGCATGATAAAAGATAGAGATGAGATTTTGAAGAAACTTGTTGACATTCAATACGAACGGAATGACATAAATTTTATAAGAGGCAAGTTTAGAGTGAGAGGTGATGTAATAGAGGTTTTCCCAGCATCATCATCTGACAAAGCAATCAGGATCGAGCTTTTTGGCGATGAGATCGATAGAATCACAGAAATAGATGTATTGACTGGCGAGATAATCGGCGAAAGAAGCCATGTGGCTATCTTTCCAGCATCACACTATGCTACATCGAAGGAAAAGTTGAAAAAAGCCATAGAAAGCATAGAAAAAGAGCTGGAAGAGAGGTATAAAGAGCTTAAGGATCAAGGGAAAATTTTGGAAGCTGAAAGGCTTAAACAGAGGACTAATTACGACATCGAGATGCTTCAAGAAGTTGGGTATTGTTCTGGAATTGAGAATTATTCGAGGCATATATCAGGCAGGGCCGCTGGAAGCCCGCCGTATACACTGTTAGATTACTTTCCTGATGATTTTTTAATGTTCATCGATGAATCACATGTCACAATACCGCAGATTAGAGGCATGTACAATGGAGATAGAGCCAGAAAAGAATCTTTGGTGGATTTTGGTTTTAGGCTTCCGTCTGCATTTGACAATAGACCTTTGAAATTTGAGGAATTTGAAGAGAGGATAAATCAGCTAATATGTGTTTCTGCTACACCCGGTCCATATGAATTGGAGCATTCTGAAAGAGTTGTTGAGCAGATAATAAGACCAACAGGGCTTGTAGACCCAGAAGTGGTTGTTAAACCTGTTAAAGGACAAGTAGATGATCTACTAAGCGAGATAAAAATGACTGTGGAAAAAGGATACAGAGTATTAGTCACGACTTTGACAAAAAAGATGGCCGAAGATTTAACAGATTATTTTAGGGACATGGGTGTGAAAGTGAAATATCTGCATTCGGATATTGAAACGATAGAGAGAATGGAGATAATTAGGGATTTGAGGTTAGGTAAGTTTGATGTCTTAATTGGAATAAATCTGTTGAGAGAAGGTTTGGATTTGCCTGAAGTGGCTTTAGTTGCCATTCTCGATGCAGATAAAGAGGGCTTTTTGCGTTCGGAAACTTCACTTATACAGACTATAGGCCGTGCTGCGAGAAATGCCGATGGAAAAGTCATCATGTATGCAGACATTGTAACAGAATCTATGAAAAACGCCATAAACGAAACCAACAGAAGAAGAGCCATACAGATGGAATACAACAAAAAGCACGGTATTACGCCAAAGACGATTGTAAAAGGCATAAGAGATGTGATAGAGGCTACAAAAGTAGCAGAAGATAAGGGCACTTATAAGGTGAAGAAAGCAGAAGTAATAGACAAAGTATCTATTGAGAAAATGATAAGTGAACTTGAAAAAGAGATGAAAAAAGCTGCAAAAGACCTTGAATTTGAAAAAGCTGCAAAACTCAGAGATAGGATATTTGAACTTCAAAAGATGATGAAAAATGCTATATGATTGCTATTGCAATTTTTCAAACACATGAAAGGAAGAAGCAAATTGGCAATAGATAAAATCGTAATTAAAGGTGCAAAAGTCCATAATTTGAAAAATATTGACGTTGAAATACCGAGAGACAAGTTTGTCGTCATAACTGGGCTTTCTGGCTCAGGGAAATCGTCATTGGCATTTGACACGATATATGCGGAAGGACAGCGTAGATATGTGGAGTCTCTATCTGCCTATGCGAGACAATTTTTAGGTCAGATGGATAAACCAGATGTGGAGTACATCGAAGGTTTGTCACCTGCAATATCTATAGATCAGAAGACTACGAATAGAAATCCCCGCTCTACAGTAGGGACGGTTACAGAAATATACGATTATCTGAGATTATTGTACGCAAGGATAGGTATACCACATTGCCCTAAATGTGGCAGAGAGATTTCCATGCAGACAGTTGATCAGATGGTGGACAGAGTAATGAAGTTGGATGAAGGCACAAGGATACAAGTCCTTTCGCCTATCATAAGAGGGCGCAAAGGCGAGTACCAAAAGCTCATGGAAGACGTAAAGAAAAGCGGATACGTCAGAGTGAGAATAGATGGAATAATGTACGATTTAAGCGAAGACATAAAATTAGAAAAAAACAAAAAACACACTATAGAGGTTGTTGTAGACAGAATAATTGTAAAGCCACATATCGAGTCAAGGATTACAGATTCAATAGAATCTGCACTAAAGCTGTCAGATGGAATCGTCACAATTGACGTCATAGGTCAAGAAAGCTTTACGATGTCTGAGAAGTATTCATGTCCTGACTGCAACATAAGTATTGAAGAACTTTCTCCAAGGATGTTTTCTTTTAATAGCCCTTACGGTGCTTGCCCAACGTGTGCTGGGTTAGGTGAATTTATGAGAATCGATCCGGATTTGCTTATAAGAGATAGAAGCAAGTCGTTAAAAGATGGAGTGTTTTCTGGATTTATCGTATCACAGGAAAGTTACACGTATCAAAATATTTTAAACCTTGTAGAAAGCTATGGATATAGTGAGAATACTCCATTAGAAGAGTACAGCGATGATTTGATAAATGTTTTACTGTATGGGAAAGATAAAAACGGTAAAAGACATGGATTTGAGGGAATAGTAAGTAATTTGGAGAGACGGTATAATTCCACTAATTCAAGCTTTATGCGGGAAGAAATAGAAAAGTACATGAGGCCAATCGTATGTCCTGATTGTCATGGTGCTCGCCTAAAACCCGAAGTGTTGGCTGTCACTGTAGGTGGTATACCTATAAACAAGATGACAGATTTTTCTGTAACAGAACTTCTGCAATTTATGGATGAACTTAAATTGACAGAAAGAGAGGAGTTTATTGCACATCAAATAATTAAAGAAATTAAAGCAAGGCTTAATTTCTTAAAAGATGTAGGATTGGATTACCTTACTCTTTCAAGAAATGCAGGTACATTATCAGGCGGAGAGTCTCAGAGGATAAGGCTTGCCAGCCAGATAGGTTCAGGATTGGTAGGAGTTACTTATATACTTGATGAGCCCAGCATAGGGCTTCATCAAAGAGATAACGAAAGGCTTTTAAATTCCCTTAAGAAGTTGAAGGACCAAGGAAATACGCTGATTGTAGTTGAGCATGACGAGGATACCATGTTTGCTGCAGATTACATCGTCGACGTAGGTCCAGGTCCTGGAGAACATGGCGGTAAAATCGTTGCTGTAGGAACAGTAGAAGATATAATGGCATGTGAAGAATCTCTTACTGGTCAGTATTTGAGTGGGAAGAAGAAAATCGATGTTCCAAAGACAAGGAGAAAGCCTAATGGTAACTACTTGACAATTCGCGGTGCAGCTGAAAACAACTTAAAAAATATAGATGTTACGTTTCCACTTGGCATACTTATATGTATAACAGGCGTGTCTGGATCAGGCAAAAGTACCCTTATAAACGAAATTCTCTACAAAGCGCTGGCACAAAAATTGTACAAAGCAAAGGACTTGCCTGGGAAATATGCTGCATTAGAAGGAATTGAGAATATAGACAAAGTCATAAACATCGACCAGTCACCTATAGGAAGAACCCCCAGATCAAATCCAGCCACGTATACAGGTGTATTTGATCCTATTAGAGAACTATTTTCAAATACGCCAGATGCCAAGATGAGAGGCTATAAACCTGGTCGCTTTAGCTTCAATGTCAAAGGTGGAAGGTGCGAGGCCTGCAGTGGTGATGGTATAATAAAGATTGAGATGAACTTTCTTCCAGACGTATACGTGCCATGTGAAGTATGTAAAGGCAACAGGTATAATAGAGAAACCTTGGATATAAAATACAAGGGTAAGAATATATCTGATGTTTTAAATATGACGGTGGAAGAAGCGTTGGAGTTTTTTGCCAATATACCAAGGATAAAAAGCAAGTTGGAGACATTGAATGATGTGGGATTAGGTTATATTAAGTTAGGGCAGCCTTCTACGCAGCTTTCTGGTGGCGAAGCCCAAAGAGTCAAATTGGCAACTGAATTATCAAGGCGTTCTACAGGCAAGACGGTTTATATACTTGATGAGCCTACTACAGGTCTTCACTTTGCAGATGTCGACAGGCTCTTGGATGTGCTAAACAGGCTTGTGGACGGAGGCAATACTGTAATTGTGATAGAGCACAACTTAGACGTTATTAAATCTGCTGATTACATCATCGACATGGGACCTGAGGGCGGAGACAGAGGAGGAACTATTGTGGCTACTGGCACACCAGAGGAAGTGGCTGAAAACAGCCTATCATATACGGGGCAGTTTTTGAAAAAAATTCTTGCCAGATAATGAGGTGTTTTTATGTATCAACTGGCAGCAAACATATTAAAATATGTATTATTACTGCTTATATATCTTTTTTTGTACAGAGTTTTTAAGATTATTTACCTTGACATTAAAGGTGTAAGAAAAGAAAGAGAGATTACAAAGGCAAAGTTGGTTTCTCTTTCAGGTATGGGTAGCTTTAACCTTTTTGAAGTGACAACAATTGGCAGAGCCGACGATTGCGATATAGTCGTTGATAATCCTTATGTATCCAGTAAACATGCCATGATCAGAAAAAAAGGTAAAAAATACATCATACAAGATCTAAATAGCACGAATGGGACGTTTGTAAATGGTAGGCGTGTAAAAAACATTGTTAGATTAAAAAATGAAGATGTGATAAAACTGGGGAATGAAGAGTACAGATTTTTGATTTAAGGTGGTATCTGATGGAAGAGTATGTTAAGACTGGCTCGAAGGCTATGAAAGATGTTTTTTTGATATTTGTAATCGCCTTTATGCTACTTTTTATATATCATAAGCCTAAAGGGTTTGATACGATTTACTTTACGATAGCCTTTTTGCCGCTTATTTACATTGTTTATTATTTGCATGTTAGGCTTTTTCCGATGGGAGAAATTCAGCTTATTATACTAAGCTCTTTCTTGGCAGAGATGGGCCTCATAATGATATACAGAGTGGCGCCTGATTTGATATTGAAGCAAATTGCTTGGATATTTATAGGCTTTATTTTGTACTTTGCTTCATCATACGCTTCTCTCCATTATGACTTTTTTTACAAGGTTAAGTACGGAGACTACGTGTACTTAGCAATATCCTTTATTTTGTTGTTTTCCACATTTATATTTGGAAAGGAAATAGGTGGATCTAAAAACTGGCTTACGTTTGGTTCCGTTTCAGTACAGCCATCTGAAGTGGTTAAGATAATTTATATAATATACCTTGCAAGGTATTTAAAAGACCATAAGACCACAAACGACATAATAAAAATAGGCGCAATAACAATTTTGATTGTAGGAATTTTGGTGATTGAAAAAGACCTTGGTACTGCGCTACTGTTTTACCTCACAACGATGTTCATGATATTTGTGGCAACTTCAAGTGTACTTTACACAGGCGTAGGTGTAGCTTTTTTAGGAATTGGAGGCGTCATTTCGTACTTTCTTTTTAATCATGTTCGCGTTAGAATACAGGCATGGCTAAATCCGTGGATGGATGTGCCTGGGAAGACATACCAAATTGCCCAGTCTCTCTTTGCAATAGGTGCAGGAGGCTTTTTTGGCACGGGTCTTGGCATGGGTCATCCCGAATATATTCCGGTTGTGGCCAGCGATTTTATTTTTTCAGCCATCAGTGAAGAGTTTGGAATGTTGGGTGCTGTTGCTATAATCTTGGTCTACTTTGTGATAATGTACAGAGGTATAAAAGTCGCTCTTGACGCCAAAGATGAGTTTGGCGCTTTGATTGCTATAGGACTTACCAGTATATTCAGTTTACAAGTTTTTACAATAATAGGCGGCGTCATAAAATTCATACCATTGACAGGTGTGACACTTCCTTTTGTAAGCTACGGCGGAAGCTCTATGGTAATGAGCTTTATAACATTGGGTATGTTAAACGGCATCGCAGTAAGAGAGGATGAGGATGTTGAACAGTATGAACCGCAACATTAAAATACTTTTTGCCGTCTTTTCAATTCTTTTTTTTAGCCTCATAGCGTATCTTTCTTACTTTCAATTATATGAAAAGAATAAACTTATCACAAGTTCATACAGCGTCTATAACAAAAGGCTGATCGAACAGGAAAAAAAGATTTTAAGAGGCAGTATTTACGATAGAAATGGCAATGTCCTGGCAAAAAGCACTATTGTAAATGGAGAACAAATTAGGCAGTATCCTGATGGGGTGCCTTTTGCAGATATAATCGGATACAGCAGGAGGATATATCAACAAGGCAGTACAGGCATAGAAAACACGTACGACAGAGAGCTGTTGGGAATGATCAATACAGATCCTATGACTTTTTTAAGAGAGACTGTCTTAGGCAAAAGTCAGGTTGGCGATGATGTGGTATTGACTGTAGATAAAAGACTGCAGGATTTGGCGTATAGCTTATTAGGAGGCAGAAAAGGTGCTGTAGTGGCTTTAGATCCAAAAACAGGTGCAGTGTTGGCTTTAGTATCGTCCCCATCCTACGATCCAAATACTTTAAGCGAAAACTGGAGCAGTGTGATGAATAGCCCTGATCACGTCGTCTTAAATAGGGCTACACAGGGATTGTACCCTCCAGGTTCAATATTTAAAATCATAACGGCTTCTGCTGCTTTGACGTACAAACCGGATATTTACAATCAAACATTTAACGATGTAGGGTATGTAACAGTTGATGGGAATAAGATTACAAACTATGACAACATAGCTTATGGGACTATAGGGTTTCAAAAGGCATTTTACGTTTCTTCCAATACCTCTTTTGTAAAAATAGGACTTCAATTGGGACGTTCGAATTTAGAAGCGATGGCCAACAAGTATGGATTAAATGACAGCGTTCCATTTGACATACCTGTTGAAAAGAATCAGTTTCCATCAATTCCGTTAATAAACGGAAAGGTCCAATTAGCAGAAAGTTCCATTGGGCAAGGCAAGATTTTAGTGACGCCGCTTACGATGGCTTTGATGGCTTCGGCACCTGCAAACGGTGGAGTTATAATGAAACCATATCTTATGGATTACGTCAAAAATCCAGTCACCGGAGAGATATTAGAAAAGACGACACCCGAAAAATATCTAAATCCGATAACAAAAGATGTAGCTGATAAAATAAAACAACTTATGATAGGTGTTGTACAGCAAGGTACAGGTACGGCTGCGCAGATATCAGGGATTACTGTTGCAGGCAAAACAGGTACTGCAGAAAATCCACATGGGCAAGCACATGCTTGGTTTGTAGGATTTGCACCTGCTGACAATCCAAAGATCGTCGTCTCAGTAATCATAGAAAATGGCGGCGCTGGTGGAACTACTGCTGCGCCTATTGCCAGAGAAGTCATGAAGGCGTATTTAGGTTATTGATATAATGTAAATATACCATTTAAGGTGATGATATGATAAACATCGAAGAAAAATTAAAATTGTTGCCTGACAAACCAGGTGTATATATAATGAAAGACTCAAGCGGCAAGATAATTTACGTTGGAAAGGCTGTCATCTTAAAAAATCGCGTAAGGCAGTATTTTCAAAATCAGTCGAATCAGCTTCCAAAAGTTAGAACAATGGTAAAGCATGTTGCAGATTTTGAGTACATTGTGACAGATACAGAATTAGAAGCCCTAATATTGGAATGCAACTTAATAAAAAAGCATAAGCCCAAGTACAACATACTGCTTAAAGACGATAAAAACTACCCTTATATAAAGATAACAGTAAATGAAGACTATCCAAGGATCGTCTTTACCAGGAAGGTTGATATGGATGGCGCTAAGTATTTTGGACCTTACAGCAGTGCGTTTGCGGTAAGGGAGACGATAAAACTTTTAAGACATATGTTTCCTTTAAGGTCATGCAACAGAAACATAGAGAGAGATATAGGCAAAGGCAGAGAATGTCTGTATTATCATATCGGATTGTGCTCAGCGCCGTGTACAGGCCGTATAACAAAAGAGGAATACAAAAAACTGACAGATGATGCCTTGATGTTCTTAGAAGGCAAGCGGGATGTGCTGCTTAAAAAGCTAAAGGAAGAGATGGAAAAGGTAGCGGAAAATATGGAATTTGAGAAGGCTGCAAAATTAAGAGATCAAATATACGGAATCGAGAAGACATCAGAGAAGCAGAAAATAGTTTCTGCATCTTTAGAAGATCAAGATGTAATATCTATGGCAAGAAGTGCAGAGGATGCATGCATTCAAGTGTTTTTTATAAGAGATGGAAAAGTAAGCGGCAGAGAGCATTATTTTATGAAAAATACTGACGATATGGACAGAAGCGAAATTATGTCATCTTTTATAAAGCAATTTTATGACAGTGCACCGTATGTGCCAAAAGAGATCATATTGGATGTAGATATGGAAGAAAAGGATGTTTTGGTGGAATGGCTTTCTGAAAAGCGTGGAAATAAAGTGTCTATCGTCGTTCCATCAAGGGGTAAAAAGAAAGAACTGGTAGATATGGTATATGAGAATGCCCTTGAAGCTTTAAAAAATGACGTAAGCTTAAAGATGGAAAGACATAAAAATGATGCTGTATCAGAGTTATCTAACCTTGTAGGAATTGACTATGCCGAGAGAATTGAGGCTTTTGACATATCAAATATAAGGGGAACCGATAATGTAGCATCGATGGTTGTATTTGTAGATGGAAAACCTCATAAATCGTCCTATAGAAAGTTTATCATAAAGACGGTGGAGGGACAAGATGATTACGGCAGCATGAGAGAGGCCATTTCAAGGAGAATATCTCATGGGCTTAAAGAGCAAAAGCAGATTGAGACTGGTGAACTTAAAGAGGAAAAAGCTAAGTTTCACATTATGCCAGATCTCATTCTTGTTGATGGTGGACTGGGGCATGTCAAGACAGTAATAGAAGCGCTACAACAATTAAATGTTGAGATTCCTGTGTATGGTATGGTAAAAGATTCAAAACACAGGACAAGAGGATTAGTTTCACCTGATGGAGAAATAGATATGCCTATGACAGGCAGGGCTTTTAGGCTTGTGGCTGAAATTCAAAATGAAGCCCACAGATTTGCTATTACATTCCATAAAGATACAAAAAGTAAAAAGTTACGAAGCGATCTCTTAAACATACCAGGCATTGGTGAAAAGCGAATGAAAGCATTGTATAATGCTTTTAAGACAATTGATGGCATTAAAAATGCAACAGTCGATGAACTTAAAAAAGTTGAAGGAATGAACGAGAAAGCTGCTAATGCCGTATATGATTATTTTAGAAGCCATGGATAAGCGAAATTAAAAACATTATAACAAAAGAGGCATCATTAAGAACATGATACCTCTTGGCGCAAGTTTAGCCAGATATCCTGAAATATATCTGCATACTGTGGTGATGATCTTATTTCTTCGATTATCCTTGGCCTTTTTATGTCTATATCGTAGATGTTTTTTATTTTACCAGGATGTCTGGTCATAAGCATTATTTTATCTGATAGGAATATAGCTTCGTCTATGCTGTGGGTGACGAATATGACTGTTTTTCCGCTTTTTTCCCATATTTTTAGAAGTTCCTGCTGAAGGAGAACCCTATTTTGTTCATCTAAGTTTGCAAAAGGTTCATCCATAAGCAGTATTTCTGGATCATTGGCAAATGCCCTGGCGATGGAAACTCTCTGCTTCATGCCACCTGATAGTTGGTGTGGATAAGCGTGTTTGAAAGGAGTAAGACCCATCTTGTCTATATAGAAGTCTACTATATCATTTATTTGATTAGGCTTTATCTTTCTCATTTTAAGACCATAAGCGATATTGTTTTTTACATCCATCCATGGAAATATGGCGTGTTCTTGAAAGACCATGGAGTTAAGAGGCTTGCTGTCATCTACATGCTTAATGTAAATTGTCCCGTCTGTGGGAGCTTCAAGTCCTGCTAATACGCGCAATAGTGTCGTTTTTCCACATCCGCTGGGACCTATGAAGCACCAAAATTCACCTTCTTTGATTTGCAAAGAAATGTCTTCAAAAGCAGTTACGATATTTTTCTTGATTTTGAACTTTTTTGTCAGATCTTTTAATTCAACTTTAACATCTTTCATAATTTATCACCATCTTTATTGAAATTGGTTTGATGCGCTAGCTGTGCTTCCAAGGAATTATCAATTTTTCTATTAAATCCAGAATAATTGTAAATACGTATCCTAATATTGACATGATTATGAAGGAAACGAACATGGCAGGTATATCAAATATATTGTAGGATTCCCATATTCTATACCCTATGCCTGAGCTTGCACCGTTCATTTCGGCAGCTACTATGAGTAGGAGAGCCATTCCCATGCCAAGCTTCAACCCGGTAAATATCATCGGCAGTGCTCCGGGAAGGGCAACTGTCAAGTAGTAGTCTTTTTTCGATGCTCCATAGTTTCTGGCTACATCCATGTATATTTTATCTAAATTTATTACACCTGCTGCTGTATTCATAAGGACGATGAAAAAAGTGCCTATTGCGATGACGACTATTTTTTCTAAGTCGTTAAGTCCAAACATTATCATGATAAGTGGCATTAAAGCTAATTTTGGTATAGGATATGTGGCAGCTACAATAGGGTCTAATATATTTCTGATTATGGGGAAAAGCCCCATTGTAAGCCCGATTATAAGCCCAGGTACAGCTCCTACTATAAATCCCCCGATGATTCTAAAAAGACTTACAGACAGATCGTTTAAGAGTATACCTGTTGTTAAAAGATTTATAAACGAGTGAAATATCATAGAAGGAGCAGGGAAAAATCTGGTGTCAATCAACCTTAAATCAGCTAATATTTCCCAAAGGATTAAAATGGCTATGGGAGAGATTATCTGCTGTATAAACTTATTGGATTTTGCTTCGTCTTTGAGTTTTTTATCTTTTTTGTTTTTTACACTTGTTTTTGCGCTGCTTTTTTCTAATACATTTGTGCTGTTCAAGCGAATCACCCCTTATGCCAGATTATGGACTTTTATATGGTCCTAAAACTTTTAATGCATTTTCAACGTACGAGTCATCTACAAATTTATTGACATCAGGTGCTTTTTTAACCATTCCTTTGCTCATGTACCAATTTAGATCATTTAAAACACCTTGTTTTAATACGTGACCATTTGGGTCAAGTCCTGGTGGCTTCATCTTTTTAAATGTTTCTGGTGTGTTTACAAACGTGTATTTTGTGAGTATTCTTATTATCTTGTCTTGGTCTTTATTGCCTGTTATAAATGCATCGTTGTATGCTCTAACGCCTTGTAGATAAGCAATCATAAACCTGTTGCCCAAATCTTTGTTTTTGGAGAAATTTGGGCTGTACATTAAAACAGATATTTCTTCGCCTTTAATGTATTCATCAGGGTCTTTCCACCATTCAAGTATGTTTTCTTCTACACCTTTAGTTATGAGAGGCTCTATTTCCATAGCTGCATCTGCGCTTCCATTGGCGACGGCGGTTAGCATATCTGGGAATGAATCCACAACAACAAATGTTATATCCTTGTCAGTTAAACCGCCTTTTTCTAATGCCTTTTGAACAAAAAGTTCGTTTATTGATCCTGTAGATGCTATTGCTATTCTTAAACCCTTTAAATCTTTAAAGTCTTTGACTTTTTGCCCCAATCCTTTTTTTAAAGCTATTTGGAAGTAACCTTTTCCTGGTATATTATGTCCTCCATCTGCTACAAGCTTTATATCTATGCCGCTATTCCAAGCATTGAAAAGTCCTGCGTTTATTATTCCTCTGCTTACATCAACTTGGTTTGATGCCATTGCTGAAAGTTCATCAGCACCTGAATTAAATTTTACGTATTCGATTTTTATACCTTGTTTTGCGAAAAAGCCTAATTTGTCAGCTAAAATTATACCTGATTCAGACGGGGAATCATCAAATGCGACTCTTACAGTTTCTATCTTGTTTACGGCTGTGCTTTTTTGCTCTTTTCCACAGCCGCTTATAGAGATGATAAATAAAAGTATAAAAAGAAATGAAAGAATTTTTTTCATGTTGCGCCTCCTTCTATTTATTTGGAATAAGTTTTACTTTATCTTATTCAACAAATAAATAAAAGGTTCTATCAAATGTTAATAAATTCGACTAAACACAATTGATTCTTCAGTGTGTAATGCGTATATTTGAAAATATATCAGATGTAATCAGTCAGACCTCTTATCGACACTTCACCAGATGTTATCGCTTTTTTTTCGCCGTTTTTAAACATGATGATGAGATTACCGTCATTGTCTATGTCAATAGCTCGTCCTACATATTCCTTGTTGTTCATAATGACTTTTACATCTTTTTCTAATGTCAAAGAGTATTCTTTGCACAGATTTCTAATGTTGAAAAATCCCTCATTAAGGAATGTACGATAATATTTTTCAAAATTGTTTAGTATAGATGCCGTTAAAAGCTTTCTATCTATTTTTTTCGAAGCCTCAATGGAGAGAGATGTAGCTTTATCCTGCAAATCAACTGGAAAACTAACAACATTGGCATTTACTCCTATGCCTACTACTATAAAATTTATCTTATCTAATTCGCCATTCATTTCTGTCAGAATTCCACAAACTTTTTTACCATTTACGATTATGTCATTTGGCCACTTTATGTAAGATGTCAAATTTGCTGTTTCTTTTATTGCGTCTACTAATGATACTGCTGCAACTTGTGTCAGCTTAACTGCGTCATTAGGTGCTATATCTGGTTTGAGTATAATAGACATCCATATACCTTGCTTTTTGTAAGAAACCCAGATTCTACCCATGCGGCCTCTTCCAGATGTCTGTTCTTCTGCAACGATTGTCGTTCCATCAGGGGAATCTGAAGCTATTTCTTTTGCATAGTCATTTGTAGATGATATTGTATCGAAGTACAGATAGTTTCTTCCTATAAAATCAGTCTTTAGATTTGGAGATATTTCAGTGTAATTTATGATATCAGGTTCTTCCATCAGAATGTATCCTGATTTGTGTTTGGAATCTATGATGTAACCGTCTGACTTCAACTCATTTATGCACTTCCACACTGCTGTCCTTGAAACATTTAACTTGTAGCACAAATCTTGACCTGATGTGTATTTTCCTTTATTTGATTTCAAAATCGATAAAACATCATTTTTTAGCAAAGCTACTCACCCTCAATTTTAGATTCAAGTCTATTATACAAGAAAAATAATTTGCAACAAATAGTTTTGTTTATAAGGTAATTTATTTACATATTTGATATAAAATAATATAATTAATGTAAAGGTCAGCAGTGCCGGTTAGGAGGTAATAGATTTGTTAAGTGTATCTGTTGAGGATTTAATTAAAGATCTGAGCTTAGAAGTTATAGTAGAAGCTAAGGAAAAGATCGATATAACCACAAGTGATGTAAACAGACCGGGTCTTCAATTTTCAGGATTTTATGAGCATTTTGCTAAAGAGAGAGTTCAAGTCATAGGGATGGTAGAAACAGCTTTTATAGACGGAATGCCTCTTGATTTGTTAGCAGAAAGGGCTGATAAATTTTTTGAATACCCTGTGCCTTGTGTAATTGTCACAAGGGGATTGAATATAAAAAGGGAAATCGTAGATGCGGCACAAAAACATGGTCGTTATCTATTAAGGACGAAGGAATCATCTACAAAATTCATAAGCAGACTCATTAATTATTTGGAAGAAAAATTGGCACCGCAGATTACTATTCATGGAGATCTTGTAGATGTGTATGGCGTTGGTGTGCTTTTATTGGGAGAAAGCGGCATAGGAAAAAGCGAGACAGCCCTTGAGCTTATAAAAAGAGGTCATAGGCTTGTGGCTGATGATGCAACGGAGATAAGGAAAATTAGCGATTACGTCTTACAAGGAAGTTCACCTGATATAATACGGCATTATATAGAGATAAGAGGAATAGGAATACTTGATATAAAGACACTTTACGGTGTCGGTTCAGTAAGGGACAACATGAACATCGACTTGGTGATACAACTGGAGGAGTGGGATGAGGATAAGTACTATGATAGGCTGGGGCTTGATGACGATTACATAAAGTTTTTAGACATAAAAGTTCCAAAGCTGACTATACCTGTAAGACCGGGGCGAAATCTTGCCATAATAGTGGAAGTGGCAGCCATGAATCACAGGCAAAAGCAAATGGGCTATAACGCTGCTCATGAGCTTAATAAAAAATTGTTGAAACAGATTTCCACATAAAATATAATTGTTGTAGTGATTGTTTTAAATTTTTATATTCGAAAGGATGCAAAGCCTGATGAATCTTTTACTTGATACACATACACATACGGTAGCAAGTGGACATGCTTATAGTACAATAATGGAAAATGCCAAAGGAGCATCTGAAAAAGGTCTTAAACTTATCTGCATGACCGATCATGGGCCTAAAATGCCTGGTGGACCACATATTTTTCACTTTGGCAATTTAAAAGTCATGCCGAGGGAGATATATGGCGTTGAAATACTAAGAGGTGTTGAAGCAAACATAATCGATAGAGATGGAAATCTCGATGTTCCAGATGAAATCTTGAAGAAGTTGGATGTCGTTATTGCCAGTCTTCACGATGTGTGTTTTCCTTACAGGGATGTAGAATCAAATACGGAAGCTATCATTAATGCGATGAAAAACCCTTATGTAGATATCATTGGCCATCCTGGCAATCCTTTGTTTGAAATTGATATCGATAAAGTAATAGAAGCGGCATTGGAATACGATACGTGTATAGAGATAAACAACAGTTCTTTTGTGTCTTCCAGAGTTGGAAGTTATGACAATTGCCTTTTAATAGCCAAAAAAGCTTCGGTGAAAAATGTGAAGATCTGTGTTGGAAGCGATGCACATATATCGTTTGATGTAGGAAGATTTGACAAGGCAGTGGAAGTAATTGAAAGCGCAAATATTGGAGAGGAAAATATTTTAAATACAGATTTAGGTAAGTTTAAAGCGTATTTAAAATCAAAGGGAAAACTTAGAAATTGAGTTAAGGAGGAGTGTAATATGAGAATTGGCGTTGATATAGGAGGAACAAACATAGCTGTTGGGTTAGTCGACAGGGATGGGAAAATAGTAGCGACAGGATCGAGACCTGCAGAGCCTAAAAGAGGTTATGCTGCTATTGCTAAAGACATTGCTGAAATTTCGCTGGAACTTGTGAAAAGGTGTGGGCTTGACGTATCTCAAATTGAGTCGATGGGTATTGGTGTTCCTGGTGTTGCTGATAACGAAAAAGGTATTGTTTTAAGAGCTGTGAATTTATATTGGACAAAGGTGCCATTAGTAAAGGAAATACATAAATACATCGATGTGCCTATAAACATGGACAATGACGCAAATGTAGCTGCGCTTGCGGAAGGTGTATTTGGAGCTGGAAGAGGTACAAACTCATCTGTTACTATAACTTTGGGCACAGGTGTAGGTTCCGGATTTATATTAAATGGCAAAGTGTTTAACGGTTCGCACCATTTTGCTCCTGAGCTGGGGCACATTGTGATTGGAGACAATGGGGTTTTGTGCAATTGCGGCAAAGTAGGATGTCTTGAGACTTTTGCGTCTGCAACGGCATTAATCAGAGAAGGCAAAAAGGCTGTCATGAAAAACAGCGATTCTCTCATACTCAAATTGGCAGGCGGAGAGATTGAGTCCATAACGGCTAAAAACGTAATTGACGCTGCAAGGCAATTTGATGAAACAGCAATGCTTATATTTAATGATTACGTAAAGTATCTTGCCATAGGAATTGTCAATATCATAAACATACTTGATCCAGAGGTAGTCATAATAGGTGGCGGTGTTGCTAATGCTGGTGATTTCCTTTTAAAACCGCTTAAAGAAGAAGTAAGCAAAAACATACTTTTTAAAGATCTGCCTTATGCTGACATTAGAAAAGCAGAGCTTGGAAATGATGCTGGAATAATAGGCGCAGCAATTCTTTAAGAAAAGGGGTTTTAATGTGAAGATTTATGAGTTTTTTGAGAAAAACGCAGGTTTAAAAGATCGCGTTGCGATAAAATTTAAAGGTGAAACTATAACATATGGCGATTTGCCAAAGTATGTAAATAGTTATGCAGCGTATCTTCAATCTTTAGGTGTCAAAAAAGGGGATAAAGTAATACTTAGCATGCCAAATTGCCCGGAATTTGTTTTTTCGTATTTAGGTTCTGCAAAGGCTGGAGCTGTTACTATTCCTTTAAACCTCATGTACACGATGGAAGAAATCCAGTACGTTGTCAAAGAATCTGAAGCGGATACTATCGTGGTGCATCCTGTCGTTCTTAAAAATGTGGATATATCAGCTTTTGGAAAGCTGAATCTAAAAAACATAGTAGTTTTAAGCGATGACACAAAGAAAAAAATTATGGAACACGATGATTTTAAGCAAGTTGAGATAGATGATGATGAAGTTTGCACATACCTATATACGTCAGGGACAACTGGCAAGCCAAAAGGTGCTATGCTTACACATAGAAATTTTGAAGCTGATGTAGTGGCGATGGATGAAATATCTGATTTAGGTCCAGATGATAATTTTCTATGCGTGTTGCCGCTTTTTCACAGCTTTTCATGGACTGTAAATGTGCTACTTGCATTATATCTTGGCAGCACAGTAACTATTAAAGACAACTTCATGCCAAAGGATACATTGGAGACGCTTTTAAATGAAGATATAACTGTATTTTGCGGTGTCCCATCTATTTTTGCATTTTTGATTAGAATGGTAGAAAAAGGACAGTTTAAAGCATTAAGGCTTGCTATCTCAGGCGGTGCGCCATTAGCGCCAGAAGTGCAAAGGGGATTTGAAGAAAAGTTTAATTTTCCGCTTGTTGAAGGATATGGATTGTCAGAAGCTGCGCCTGT
Source organism: Thermoanaerobacterium thermosulfurigenes (assembly GCF_051201035.1). NCBI lineage: Bacteria > Bacillati > Bacillota > Clostridia > Thermoanaerobacterales > Thermoanaerobacteraceae > Thermoanaerobacterium > Thermoanaerobacterium thermosulfurigenes. Next base: position 9,310 of record NZ_JBPODR010000005.1, on the reverse strand, counting down.
AGCGATGTTGAATCCCCTTGGAGCTGACGAAATAAGGAAGCCAGGCTCCATAGGGCTACCTCTTCCGTGCAATGAAGCTAAAATAGTAGATGAAGACGACAATGAAGTGCCAGTTGGTGAAGTAGGTGAGCTTATTTTAAAAGGTTCCAACATAATGGTAGGATATCACAATATGCCAGAGGAGACAGAAAAGGTTTTGCGAAATGGATGGCTTCATACAGGTGATGTTGCAAAAAAAGACGAAGATGGCTATTATTATATAGTTGATAGACTTAAAGACATGATTATATTGGGAGGATTTAATGTGTATCCAAGAGAAGTAGAAGAAGCACTTATGGAGCATCCAGCAGTTAGAGAAGCAGCAGTCATCGGAGTTGGTGATAAATATAAGGGCGAGGAAGTCAAGGCATTTATCGTGTTGGAAGATGGAATGACTGCAGACAGAAAAGAGCTTCAAAACTTCTTGCATGATAAATTGGCGAAGTATAAGATTCCTAAGATATTTGAGTTTGTCAATGAACTTCCTAAGAGTCCAACTGGGAAGGTGTTAAAGAAGTTGCTTAAATGAACAAAAGCCACGTCATGAGCGTGGCTTTTGTTTTTAGGACAAGTTTGAACTGCTCAAAAGTTGAAGCAAACAAAAGTTATTTGAAGGTAGATGCATTAAATTACTGGAAATATAAAATTAAAAGTGTTTATTGAAATTGACATGACGGAAAACTTGTTTTATGATATTAATGTAATCCGTTACGCAAAATATTTTTAGAAAGAGTTATTAGTGAGTTAAATTTAAGGAAATTTCACCTAAAATTATAGTAATCAATTACGAAGGAGCTGCTATGATAACGATAAAAGATGTTGCCAAAGAAGCTGGCGTATCTGTTGCTACAATATCGAGGGTTTTGAATAACAGTCCTGGCGTCTCGGATGAGACGAGAGAAAGAGTTTTATCTGTTATAAAAAGGCTAAACTACAATCCCAATCTTTTGGGGCGCAATCTTCGTAGGATGGAGACTAAAATGGTGTTGGTGCTGCTTCCCACAATATCAAATCCCTTTTACGCAAGGATAGTAAAAGGCATAGAGGATGTGGCACAAAAAAATGGGTATGGTGTGATGCTTTGCAATACAGATTCCAATATAGAGAGAGAAAAGATGTACCTGGAGCTTTTAAAGAACAGGTTGTCTGACGGTGTGATTTTTATGGCGCCTGAGATGGATAAAGACGAGCTTAACGAGATAGGAGAAAAATACGCCGTTGTCCAGTGTTGCGAGTACAAGGAGGGTGCAAATGTTTCACATGTATCTATAGACAATTACAAGGCATCGTATAAGGCGGTAAAGCATCTGATTGGATTAGGGCATAAGCACATCGGGCTCATTAGCTGCAAAAATAATTTTTTGTCTACAAAACACAGGGAAGAAGGATATAAAAGCGCTTTAGAGGATTCAGGAATCTCGTTTAATCCCGATTACATAAGGTATGGCGATTATTCATTTAAAAGCGGCTTCAGAGCAGCGCAAGGTCTCTTAAAAGATCATAAAGAGATTACGGCAATATTTGCTATATCAGACATAATGGCCATTGGGGCAATTAAATCATGTTATGAAAATAGCTTGAAGGTTCCTGACGACATTGGCATTGTTGGATTTGACAATATAAGCTTTGCTTCCATGTACAATCCGTCTCTTACAACGGTGTCTCAGCCAAAGTACGATATAGGTTGTACTGCTATGGAGCTACTCATAAAGCAAATAGAAAATAAAGGAGGTAATAAAGAGAACATAGTTTTAGAGCATGAATTGATAATAAGGCATTCTACTGTAAAATGAAGGAGGAAATTCTTATGGGAGAGAAGATAAGAATTGGAATAATAGGATGTGGAGGCATAGCAAATGGCAAGCACATGCCGTCCCTATCAAAGCTTGACAACGTAGAAATGGTTGCTTTTTGCGATGTAAAAGAGGAGAAAGCATTAAAAGCTGCAAAAGATTATGGTGTAGATGGAGCTAAGACATATAATGACTACAGAAAGCTTTTAGAGGATAAAAGCATCGATGTAGTGCACGTGTGTACACCAAATAAATCACATTCAGATATAACAGTTGACGCATTAGAAGCTGGAAAGCACGTCATGTGCGAAAAACCTATGGCGAAGACTTCTAATGACGCTAAACGGATGCTGGATGCTGCAAAAAGAACTGGAAAGAAGTTGACAATAGGATATCAGAACCGCTTTAGACCGGACTCTCAGTATTTGCACAAATTGTGTCAAGATGGCGTGTTAGGCGAAATATACTTTGCAAAGGCACATGCTATAAGGCGTCGCGCTGTTCCTACATGGGGAGTATTTTTAAACGAAGAAGAGCAAGGTGGAGGGCCTCTTATAGATATTGGTACACATGCCCTTGACTTAACCCTTTGGATGATGAACAACTATAAGCCTAAATACGTTGTCGGAAATACATACCGTAAATTAGCTGAAAGAAGGAATGCAGCGAATGCTTGGGGGCCATGGGATCCTGATAAATTTACGGTGGAAGATTCGGCTTTTGGCTTTATAACCATGGAAAATGGTGCAACGATCATTCTTGAATCCAGTTGGGCCTTAAATTCTCTCGATGTAGATGAAGCAAAGACCACATTGTGCGGGACAGAAGGTGGAGCAGACATGAAAGATGGGCTTAGGATCAATGGAGAGATGAATGGGCGATTGTACACTACAAAAATCGATTTAAGTTCAGGTGGTGTGGCATTTTACGAAGGAAAGGCAGAAGATGCTGCTGACTTGGAGGCAAGATTGTGGATAGAAAGTATTATAAACGATACGGAACCTGTCGTAAAGCCAGAAGAGGCATATATAGTATCACAGATATTAGAGGCTATATACACATCATCAAAGACTGGTAAGCCAGTATATTTTAATGAATAGGGTGATTTATATGGATTTGCCGTTGTCACTGCAGTTGTACACTGTAAGAAATGAATTGAAAGACGATTTTGTAGGGACTTTAGAGAAAGTGGCAGAGATAGGGTACAAAGGTGTTGAATTTGCTGGATATGGTGGCTTAAAGGCAAATGAACTAAGAAGACATTTAGAACGACTTGGATTGACCCCGACTGGAAGTCACATAAGTTTAGATGTGCTAAAAAACAATCTTGACGAAGAAATAGAGTACAACCTCGAAATAGGAAACAAATACATTGTATGCCCTTGGAACAAATACGAGGGGAAAGAGGATTTCATTGAAACTGCGAAACTTTTTAATGAAATAGGAGAGAAGTGTGCAGAAAAAGGATTGATTTTTTGCTATCATAACCATAATCATGAATTCGTTAACTTTGACGGAAAATACGGATTGGATTTGCTCTATGAAAATGCTGATTTAGCATTTTTGAAGGCAGAGATAGACACGTATTGGGTCAAATATGCTGGAGAAGATCCTGTAAGTTACATTAAAAACTACAGTGGTCGTGTGCCTTTGGTACATCTAAAGGATATGGATGATGCAACAAAGGATTTTGCTGAGATTGGCGAAGGTATTATGAATATTAAGGATATTATAGACGCTTCACTTGAGGCAGGTGTCGATTGGCTTATAGTTGAACAAGATGTTTGCAAAAGGCCGCCTCTTGAAAGTGTTAAGATAAGCTTTGATAATATAAAGAAAATGTGAAAAATGTGAATAAAGAAAATGTGAAAAATGTGAGGAGAGATAAATCATGTATCTTGGATTTTTAACAGTTTGTTTAGGAAACATGCCACTTTTGGATAAGGCTAAGTGGGCATCAGAGAATGGGTTTAAATCATTAGAAATTGCTTGTTGGCCGCAGCTAAACGACAGAGATTATTCCAGTTGTGACATAGATGTAGAAACGTTGACAGAAGAAGAAGCTCAAAAAATAAAAAAATACATGAGGGATTTGGGTCTTTCCATATCGTCTTTGGCATACTATGATAATAATTTGCACCCTGATCCTGAAAAGAGGGTATTTATAAACAATCACACTAAAAAATGCATAGATGCTGCAGCAATGTTAGGTACATCTATGGTTGGAACGTTTATAGGTAGAAATCCTGAGAAAAACCTAAAAGAAAACTTTGATGAATTTGAAGAAGTCTTTGGTGATATAGTAAGCTATGCGGAAAGCAAAGGCGTAAAGATCATAATTGAAAATTGTCCAATGGAAGGTTGGCAGAAAGAAGGACTTCCTGGTACAATATCATTTACTCCAGAGCTTTGGGAGGAGATGTTTAGGCGAATACCGTCTATGAATTTTGGACTTAACTTAGACCCATCTCACCTTTTGTTTCAGCTAATTGATTATGTAAAAGTTGTGCCAGCATTTAAGGATAGAATTTTCCACGTACATGCAAAAGACGCTGAAATTTTCAAAGATAAGCTTGAGTGGTATGGCGTATTTAACAGGCAATTTCATAAAAAAGGCGAAACAGGCTATTGGAGGTTTAGAATGCCTGGCCTTGGTCAAGTGGATTGGAACAAGTTTATAAAAGCTTTAAAAGATGTAGGATACGATGGGGTTATAAGCATTGAGCATGAAGATCCGCTGTATGAAGGCAGCGAGGAAAAAGTCAAAGAAGGATTGAAATTAGGGTATGATCATTTGAAACAATTCATATAAATTCCAAATAGACAAGTAGTTTAATCTACTTGTCTATAAAATGTTTTTATTTAATCACAGTAGGAGGTAGAAAGATGCCAATTAAACTTGGAATAATAGGCTATGGTGGAATGGGAATGTGGCATCATAAAAACGCCCCAAAAGTTAAAGGTGTAGATGTAGTAGCGGCGTACGATATTGATGCATATCAAATCGATGTAGCGAAAAAAGCTGGACTTAGAGGATATGATAAGTTGGATGAATTTTTAAAAGATGAGGAAGTAAATACCGTATTAATTGCAACTCCCAACGATGTGCATAAGGATCTTGCAGTGGCATCAGCAAATGCTGGAAAGAATGTTATAGTTGAAAAGCCTGTTGCAATGTCAATGAAAGAAATAGATGAAATAATAGAGGCTGCAGAGAAGAACAGCGTGGTGTTTACAGTACATCAGAACCGCAGATGGGATAAAGACTTTAATAAAGTGAAAAAAGCCGTAGAATTAGGTATGATTGGTGATGTCTATACAATCGAAAGCAGAGTACACGGCGCAGGTGGATTAATTTACGGTTGGAGGAATAAAAAAGAGTGCGGCGGCGGGATGCTTTTAGATTGGGGTGTCCACCTTATAGATCAGATTCTATATATGATCCCGAATAAAGTAGTCAGAGTCTACGCTGAACTATTTAGCGTATTAAACAAAGATGTAGACGATTATTTCAAACTGTTGATGAAATTTGACAATGGTTTATCTGCACAGATAGAAGTGGGAACATTTTGTCTAAAGCCATTGCCAAGATGGTTTGTGGGCGGAAATAAAGGGACACTGGTAGTAGATGATTTTGAAGGACATGGTGAAATTGTCAAGCTAAATAAGCTTGCAGACAAATTTGATGCGGAAATAGTAGAGACGACGGCAGGACCGACCCGCACATTTGCACCGAGACCAGAAGAAGTAAAAGATCATTTTGAACTTCCAGATGTAGACACAGAGTGGATAGAGTTTTATGAGAATGTCCGCGATACGATTGAAGGAAAAGCAGAGCTTATAGTAAAACCAGATGAAGTAAAAAGAGTTTATTCGATAATAGAAGCTGCATTTAAATCAAACCATATAGGAAAAGCTGTTGAGCTATAAAATGATATCCCCTATGCATAATGCACAGGGGATTTTTTATATCATATTGAAAAGAGCATCTTTTTCTTGGAAAAACCTCATTATATAGCATATTTCATCATCTGGTATTTTTATAGAATATTTTGAGTTTAAATGTGTCAATGCTTTCTTTACTGCGTTGTACAATGATTTGTTGCTTTTAATATATTCTTCTTTCCCTATATACTCAATGCTTTTTTCTCCTTTTTTGATTCTGCTTACCATAAAAGCAAAGTGAAGTATTATGCCAAGTAGCATGTCATCATCAAAGCAAATCGACAGCGTGTCGCAAAGCTTCATTATTGTGTTTTGTATGTCGCTATATAGCTCTTCTCCGTCAATATTATCGATGTTTTCCTTTAGGACATTGCCCATTTTGATAAGGGTTGTCTTAATATCTACTATTTCTTGCAATTCTTTCATGACTTTCAAGCTTAAAACGTCATTCATGCTGTACTGTTTAATATTAGTTTCCAATGGGAAAGACGATACGATAAAAGCTATTTCCATGTTTTCCTGTATTTCATCAATTTTCTTAATTGTTATGTGCTTATCAAGGCTGTCAATTGGTATTATCTCAAATAAATCTTTGTCGTACTTTAAGTTGTTTTTCAAGAAGCTTTTAATCGCAACAGAGGCGCCTTCACCAGTGAGACATGCTGTTATGATTGCGATTTTCTTTTTGTCGCTTATCAGTGGGGCGAAATCCATGTTGTTCTCCATATAAGAATTTATGGACTGTACGCTCATGTAAATATTGTTAAGAGGCATGCCTAATAGTGCTTTTCTGGTAGCTTCAATGACGTGGAGTGTGGAAATAAGCGGTATAACTTTTACTGGCACGTTAAACTCTTTTTCAATCGTTTCGCCAAACGTTGTAAGGGAGCCCATGTCTACTAAGAGAAGATATCCTGCCTGATTCATATCATTTCTCACGTAATCTTTTAAAGTTTCTAAGACTTCAAGAGGACTTTTGTCAAGATGAGCGTCTAAGCCTATTGCATAATTTTCACCCAGTAGCTTGTTGGCCACATCTGCCATGGATGTGGCAGTAGAATTGCCATGAGCAATTATGATAACTTTAACTTTCTCGTTTTGCTTATTGATGTATTCCTTGTCGGACATGAGAAATATTGCGATAAATCCAGCTTCATCTTCTGGAATCGAAACGTTCAAATATTTCTCTATGATTTTTTTAGCTTCCACTGCAACTTCAAATTCTCTTGGGTACAATTGCTTTATTTTTGACAGTTGGGGATTTACAATAGGCTTATTTTTATTGACCCTTTCAATAAGCGTGTTTAAGTGTAAAGCCAGTGCAGTATAGCTGTTTTGGCTGAGATCTTTCCCAAGAAGTTCGGATACAAGTTCTGCGATCCTATCTGTAATGCTTATTATGTCTTCTCCTAAAATATGAATCAAATTCTGCTTGTTTTTCTCCTCAGTTATACCGTATATCTGCTTGTGGAAGTACTTTGCTATGTCTTTCTCCAAAATCGATTCAATGTCTATATCAGATATACCTTTTGCTTTAAGCTGCCTTAGTCTGTCGTTTATTATCTCGTAAATGCTGTTATCGTTAGATGCAGTTGGAATTTCTTCTATTTCGTTTGTAGGGGAAAACTTAAAGAACTCTATATCGTCACCTATGACTTCATTCCACAGCATCCTGTGCTGTTTATCTGTGTATAATCCTTTCTTTATATAGTCTGGCAAGTCTCTACTGCAGATCCTTATGTCATTTTTCTTATTAGTCAAAAATTCTGAATAGACTTTTGCACATATAAGCTTGACATCGCTTTCTAATTGACCGATGTTGTTTGGACAGTCATATGAACAAAACGCTCTCATGGAATTAAGGGACACGAATATATCTCTGTTTAGCTTTATGCTTTCATGTTTAAAGAACCTTTTTAAAATGTAAAACCTTTCTTCTAAAGTCCTTTCTCGAAGTGGCGGTATTTTAATTATCATCGGTATTCTTCTTGTAAATGTATTTAAAAGGGATGAAGAAGGATCCTCAGTTGTGGCTGATATGATTAGCACATCAGATGTCCTGTTTTCCACATCGCCAACTCTTCTAAAATACCCAGTATCGAGGAAAGTGAATAAGATCTCCTGCCCTTCAGGCGGCAAGCGATGTACTTCATCAAGGAATAAGATTCCTCCATTTGCCTTTTCGATTAGTCCTTCTTTGTCGGTATCAGCACCTGTGTAAGCGCCTTTTTTAACCCCAAATAGCTGTGCTGTCAAAAGTTGAGGATTGTTGCTGTAATCTGCGCAGTTAAAAGCTATAAAGGGAGCGTCAGGCTTTTTTACTCCCATATCTATGGCATACTTGTGCATTATTCTCGCAAAAGTAGATTTTCCCACACCTGTTTCACCTAATATTAAGCAGTGTATTCCTTTGGGAGGATATAAAATAGCAGCTTTTGCCTGTTCACCAGCTTGTTTTAGGCTTATATTATTTTTAATCAGCATGTCCAGCTCATACAATTTGCTGTCACTGGAATTGCTTTTTGTGTTTTCAAACACAGGTGAAAACATCACTGGCCTGCCATCTGACTTTACGACTTTTCCTTCCTTGCACAAAAGATTTAACTCATGACTAACGTTTGCTCGCGACATATTTAGCTCATTTGCTAATGTCATAGCGTCTATACCGTTTCCATTGCTTAGCTCTATTAATTTTTTTAAAATCAAGTCTTTTCTCTTCAATTTAAAGATCCCCTTTGCCATAAGTAACTTTCTATACCTATATCTTATTATATATTTCGCAATAAGTTTTTCAATAGTGATTTACTGGATTAAACACTATTTAAACATTAAAACACTAATAAAAAATAATAAAACAATATGCAGATTTTTATTAAACACTAAGAAACACTACTCGCTTTAAAGCGCATGGACGGCATAAATTGCGGCCTTTTTACGCAGTTTAGTGTTTTGGCATGGTTTTTGCATATATTATTTAGTGAACCCCAAAATAGATAAAACCAATTCAAGGAGGAAAATAATATGGATTTGCAGCAAATAGTTATGGAAATCATTATACAATCAGGTGAAGCAAGAGCATATGCACATGAAGCGCTTAGAAAGGCATATGACGGCGAATTTGAAGAAGCTGAAAAACTTATGTCCCAGGCTAATGAGGCTATTGAGAAGGCACATAATGTGCAGACCAGCATGTTGCAAAAAGAAGCATCGGGCGAAAAATTAGATTTTTCTATATTGTTCGTGCATTCACAAGATCATCTTATGACTGCTATATCAGAGAAAAATCTCATATCAGAGATTATTGAGCTTAGAAAGATGTTGGAGCCAGTTCTTCATACATGCGTGACAAAATAAAAATCAAACACTAAATAGACCAGCTAGTAAAAGTCAATAGGTTTTAAAAAGAAATTTAAAATTTTTTACGTTGTAAAAAAGGGTATAGCAAACAAACTCAATTAAGAGCCGAACTTTGAAAACTTAATATAGTTAATAGCTATTTCCAAGTATAGTGCAAGACTTTAAGCAGCTTTATG
>NZ_JBPODR010000004.1:50038-120759 GCF_051201035.1 Thermoanaerobacterium thermosulfurigenes | reverse complement strand
CAGCTGCTATAGTTGGACCAATGCCATTTACTGAAGTAAGACAAAGAAATTGATTCTTAAATCCTTTGACTTCATTGGCAATGGTCTTTTCAGAAATTTTCTTCTGCTTTTCAAGATACTGTATATTATCAAGACAAGACTTGATAACAAAATTCAAAGAATCATTTACATTAGCATTGATTCTATAAGATTTGCGTACAGCATCTTGAAGCAATTTAGCTGTGGCATTAGGGTCATTAAAATGGTCTCTACCCTTATCAACTAAAAAGACAACAAGATCTTCAAGCGGTCGAGCCGCAATATCATCAAGAGTTAAAAACTCATTAAATATTTCAGTAGCAGCCGTACCAAAATTATTGCTAAAAACTTTAATCTGACATAAGCCACTAAATTTAAGAAACAGATTACTTAGGAAATAATTTTTCTCCCTGACAATACTATCAACAATGTGAAAGCGATGGCGGGTAAGTCTTTGGAGAGCAAGGTATCTAAAATCTACAGGACAAGATTTAGGAAGCCTTCCAAACCTTAATTTTTCAGCAATAGCAAAAGCATCAACCCAGTCATTCTTAGGCAAATCACCAAGAGACTTTTTAAAAGCCTTGACAGTATTAGCATTAAAAGTAGTTACAGAAGGATTAAAAGGCTTCAAAGAAGCATGGTCAGCTAAATAATACTGAATATGCCAACCATAGACTGAAGTAGATTCTAGGCCAATAAAAACCTTCTGAATGTTGTATTTATTACAACAATCCAATATATGAGACACTAAAATATTGCAACCAGAAGGATTATTATCTATAGAAAAACGAGAGCAAGCATCAATGCCGTCTTGGTCGAGAATATGAACCTTGACATCATCCAAGCTTATATCCATGCCTACAAAAAGTTTATTCAAAGCTATAGCACCTCCTTTCAAAGGTAATGGTGTAGATGAAAGTTAATTTGAGATAACCTAGCGACCAGATTATGTAGCAACCTCGCAATTAGCTATTAGTATATAAACCTTAATCCTCTGCTGCCAGGGGGTTATATACGACAAAGCAGATTTCGCGTTAGAAAAGGCAAATCTGGACCATACTTAAAAGAGCGGAAAACCCGCAAGGAGGACAAAAGCCTGTCCCATATCAACTTTACAGTATAATAATGCTACAAGTTATCTCAAAAGTAAACATAAAGGCCGTAAAATAAAAGATGTGACGGCCTGTGCCATGTACTTAATTATTTGATATTTTAGATACATGGCAATAGATGTGATTTCAAAATGGTGGTTTAAAGCAAAAGAGGCAATTTCCAATTATCAATACATTTTATTAAGTTTTAAGAAGTGAGACAAATTTATTGTCTTTAATGATAATCATACGAGGAGGTTAACTAGCCGAGCTAATAATTAATTGAATGATAGTGCTTAAATAAAATAAGCTGGGCTGAGATAAATATTATGTGTAGTAAAAATATTTATGAACCAATTGCTTATCCAGGTATGAATGTTAAAATAACTGAGAATGGCATTGAAACAGTAGAATATAAATATAATTTAAAATCTTCGATGAAATCAAGTCTTTGGAAGGCAAAATGGATTTGGTTAGATAATAAAATATATAACGATTATCAGAATTCATATTTTACTCTTTTTTGCAAAAAAGAAGGTTATAAATTTGCTATTGCCCGTTTTAGAAAAGAGGTAATATTAGAAAATAATATTAAAAGTATTAAAGCTTGGGTTAGTGCAGATGTAAAATATAGACTGTTTATAAATAGTAGATTATGTGGAAGAGGTCCTGCTGAAGTTGGCGGTGATTATGATAATAAAGATCCAATGAATTATTGGTTTTATGACAGTTACGATTTTACTCATCTTTTTAAAGAAGGTAAGAATGTAATTTGTGCAGAAGTTCTTTTGTTACCGCAAGTACAGGCAGATTATTCGATGGGGCATGGTGGCTTTATTTTTGAAGCAGAAGTTGAATATTATAATGGTAAGAGATTAACGATAATTAGCGATAGCGAATGGAAAGCTACAATTGCAGAAGCTTATATAGCTTATGATCAATATGATGGTCGAAAAGAGTTTTTTGGATGGTTAGAATCTGACTATGATGATTCAAAGTGGCACCATGCAGATGTAGTTTGTACTGCCATCGGAGGAAGATGGAATTTGATTCCGCGTGAGATTCCACCATTGATGGAAACAAAAATATTTCCCCGAGAAGTTAAAATGCCTTTTACTGAACTAGGTTATAGACTTATAAATTATCATTCATTGTTAAATAATAATAATACAAATAATACAATAGTTCTTCCAGGTGCTCCTTATACCTTTTGGCTTGATTTTGGCAAAACCTTGACAGGTTTTATACATATAAAAGCAAAGAGTGCTGCTGGAACGAAAATGATTATCGGATCTGAAGAGATTATTGGGAAAAGTATTAGAAATGAAACATTAATATTTGGAGAAGGATTAAATGAATATGAGAGTTTTTATTTACACAGTATAAGATATTTAAAAATAACAATAAGTAATATTATAGTTCCGCTGGTGTTACATGAAATCTCTGTAAATTTCATATCTTATCCTGTAAGTTATGATGGTGATTTCAGATGCTCAGACAGTCTTTTAAATGATATATATAAGGTAGGACGATGGACTACTCAATTATGTATGCAATCTTATCATATGGATTCACCCGTACATCAAGAGGCTTTGGGTTGTACAGGTGACTACATGATTGAGAGTTTGGTAAATTATTATACTTTTGGCGACAAATGGCTTACTCGGATGGATATTTTAAGAACTGCACATTTGCTTGAACAAAAGGATGGTTTAATGTTTCATACAAGTTATAGTCTTATTTGGATTCAAATGATGGTTGACTATTATTTATATACAGGAGATAGTTTGTTACTTAATGAATTAGCATTTACGATGCATATACTTCTTGAGCGTTTTGAAACTTATAGAGGAGTTTCTGGTCTTATTGAGAATCCGCCAAATTATATGTTTATGGATTGGGTTTCTATAGGTAAGTATAATCTTCATCATCCACCAAGAACTATAGGTCAAGGTTATTTGACGGCACTTTATTTTAAAGCACTAAATAATGCTATATTTATTTGTAATATTATTGGAGATAAAGAAAATGAATTGCATTATAAAGGACTAGCTGAAGAAGTGAAACTAGCATTTAACAAAGTTCTCTGGGTAGAGGAAAGATGCTTATATTGTGATGGACGCAATGGCATCGTACCTACAAAAGAAAATAAATGGCTTCCGGAGGATGCAGATGGTATTTATTTTAGTCAACACACAAATGCCCTTGCTGTTTTGTTTGATATAGCTCCAGTTAAGAAACAGAAAGATATAATGAAAAATATATTTGAAGATACAACATTAATTCAAGCTCAACCGTATTTTATGCATTTTATACTTGAGGCTGCAGCTCATGCCGGAGTTTTTGAGAAATATGGATTAAAACAGATTAAACGCTGGAAATCCTTATTAGACGAGAATTCAACAAGCCTTAAGGAGGTGTGGAGTGGTTTTGATTGTGATTACAGTCACGCATGGAGTGCAACACCTACTTATCAACTTCCATCTAAAATTCTTGGCGTTTCACCGCTAAAACCGGGTTTTGAGGTAATTGCGATAAAACCAATTTTTACTAATTTAAAATGGGCGATTGGCAAAATACCAACTCCAAAAGGTTTAATAGATATAGGATGGTCGTATAATGCATCATCATTAGAAATGAGAATATCAATTCCGCATTCTTGTAGAGCAATTATTAGCATTCCTGTTTCTAAAATAAAAAATGATTATTTAGAAATAAACAATAAAAAAATATTGATTAAAAATTCATTTATTTCTGATTTATGTATTTCTATAACAATTGACAAAAAGTCAATTGTTATAGAAATACCGGGAGGTTCTTACAATTTCTTATTTTAGCATAAAGGGAAATATTAAGACTTGTGTTAATGGGAGAGCTCAAAAATTTATTTGTGAAATAGTTAATATTTTGTAAATATTATAGCCGATAGAATAAAATGATCGGCTTTTTTTATTAAATTCGTTATTGAAAACATTGTTGACATTAAATAAGTTGTAATTAAAAAATAGATCAAAAAATACTTCGTTGAAGGTATTGCAACAACCGGGTTGAAGAACTAAACTAAGTATAAGTTTACTCAATAAAATAACATATTTTATGTCAGGAGGCTGAGCTTTATGAGGTATACAGATGGGAAGGTGCATGACATTACTATTGCTTATATCGGAGGTGGCTCAAGAGGATGGGCGTGGAATTTAATGACCGACTTAGCAAAGGAAGAAAGCATTTCTGGTACAGTAAAGTTATACGACATAGATTATGATGCGGCACATGACAATGAGATAATAGGTAATTCTTTATCAATAAGACAGGATGTTAAAGGCAAATGGCTTTATAAAGCTTGTGAGACGTTAGAAGAGTCACTAAAAGGTGCTGATTTTGTAATAATATCTATTTTGCCGGGGACGTTTGACGAGATGGAATCTGATGTTCATGCGCCTGAAAAGTATGGCATTTATCAGTCAGTAGGTGATACTGTAGGACCTGGTGGAATAGTCAGAGCTTTAAGGACAATTCCGATGTTTGTGGATATTGCCAATGCGATTAAAGAGCATTGTCCAGATGCATGGGTCATAAATTATACTAATCCTATGACGCTTTGTGTTAGGACATTGTATGAAATTTTCCCTCAAGTTAAAGCTTTTGGATGCTGCCATGAAGTTTTTGGCACACAAAAGCTATTATCTCGTGCTTTGCAGGATATAGAAGGCATTGAAAATGTTCCAAGAGAAGAGATAAAGATAAATGTCTTAGGTATAAATCATTTTACATGGATCGACAATGCAAGGTACAAAGACATAGATTTAATGTATGTTTATAAACAATTTGTGAATAAGTATTATGAAAGCGGATTTGTCAGCGATGCTAATGACAATTGGATGAACAATTCGTTTGTATCTGCAGAGAGAGTAAAATTTGATCTGTTTTTAAGATATGGAATAATAGCTGCAGCGGGGGATAGGCATCTGGCGGAATTTGTGCCGGGATATTGGTATTTAAAAGATCCAGAGACAGTCAGAGAATGGATGTTTGGCTTAACGACTGTAAGCTGGAGAAAAGAGGACTTAAAACGGAGGCTTGAAAGAAGTAAAAGACTTAAGACAGGCGAGGAAAAATTTGAGTTAAAGGAAACAGGTGAAGAAGGTGTTAGACAAATTAAAGCATTATTAGGCTTAGGCGATTTAGTGACTAATGTCAACATGCCGAACCATGGACAGATTGAAGGAATACCATATGGTGCGGTAGTTGAAACAAATGCTTTATTTTCAGGAAATAAACTAAAGCCTGTATTATCAGGGAAATTGCCTGACAATGTATTTAGCCTCGTGTTAAGGCAGGTATACAACCAAGAAACGACGTTGAAAGCCGCTTTAAAGAAAGAGTTTGATTTGGCTTTTAGTGCTTTTGTAAATGATCCCCTTGTTACAATATCTTTAAAAGATGCAAAAAAATTATTTAATGAAATGCTTGAAAATACGAAAAAATATTTAGATGGATGGAAAATAAAAGCTTGATACTCTTTATAATTACGATCATTTATTGTAAACTAAAATTGATGATCTTCCTTAAAAGAGCCGATACTTTGCGATCGGCTCTAATATATTGCCTAAAAAATTTATAGAAAATTTATAAAATAGCTTGTCTGACTACTTTATGTTGGACACATACTGTGATATACTAAGATAAAATATCAAATTTTTAACAAGAAAGGGGGATAAATACGGAAGGATTATTGACATTATGGATTTCAATAATGATAATCGGCATAGCTATTGACCTTATTACAAGCAACTTCATATTTTTTAATTTTTCCATCGGAGCCTTTTTTGCAATATGTGCAGATCTATTAGGAGCTAATACACCGATTCAGATTTTTGCATTTCTCGCAGTAGGAATTGTTTCACTTATTTTTTCGTTTAAATACTTGAGAAAGAAATTAAAGAATATACCAAAGACTTATCCCTATGAAAGCCAGTATATAGGCAGGAACATAGAGATAAAAAACGATATTGGTAAGACTGGTCAGGTGTTTTTTGAAGGCATATATTGGACAGTCCAGTCTGATGTGCCTCTAAAAAGCGGTGACAATGCGGTTATAACAGGGATATCTGGAAATAAATTAATTGTTAAGAGATTGGAGGAATAAAAGTGTTGATATTATTGCTTATCTTACTTCTCCTTATATTAATCGCAGTTTTAGCATCCATAAAAGTCGTTCAAACAGGTTATGTTTACGTCATTGAGAGATTGGGACAGTTTTACAAAGTGTTGGAGCCAGGATGGCATTTTGTGATACCATTTGTGGACTATGTGCGGGCGAAAGTATCTACAAAGCAGCAGATATTGGACATTGAGCCGCAAAACGTCATTACAAAAGATAATGTGAAAATATCCGTTGACAATGTCATATTTTATAAGGTCATGAGTGCAAAAGACGCCATATACAACATAGAAAACTATAGATCAGGTATAGTTTATTCTACTATTACAAACATGAGAAACATCATTGGCGATATGACGCTTGACGAAGTTTTGTCAGGCAGGGACAAGATAAACGCGGAGCTTCTTAAAGTGATTGATCAGCTTACAGACGCATACGGCATAAAGATACTGTCGGTAGAGATAAAGGATATTACTCCGCCAGATGAAATAAGGCAAGCGATGGAGAAGCAGATGAAGGCTGAAAGAGATAAGAGGGCTACTATACTTCAGGCAGAAGGCGAGAAACAAAGTGCCATAGCTGTCGCCGAAGGGCAAAAACAGGCAAAGATCTTGCAGGCAGAGGCTGAGAAAGAAGCAAATATCAGAAAGGCCGAAGGTTTGAGGCAGTCGCAGATATTAGAGGCGGAAGGCAAAGCGAAGGCCATTGAGGCGATTGCTGAGGCGCAAGCAAAAGCCATTGAATTGGTTAACAAAGCTATATTAGACTCAGGCACAAATGAGACTGTCATAGCATTAAAGCAAATAGAAGCGCTGCAGGAGATGGCTAAAAATCCTGCTAATAAGCTTATTATTCCTGATAAATTGGTTGGAACATTAGGAAGCATAACAGCAGTTGCAGATCTCATTAAGAATCAATAGATTTCTATACCCCGAGTTTACTCGGGGGTTTTTTATATGATTTGGTTTTTTAAAGATTAAGCTATAAAATGTATAATGTAAAAATATTACGGAGGGATGAATATGACTATTAAAGAAGTGCCTTACGATATGTACTTAAAAGAGGTGAATCAAAAGCTGACATCAAGGGGCATATTTTTGACTACTAAAGAGAATAAGCCAAACACCATGATAATCGGCTGGGGAGGAATAACGTATATTTGGGGTAAACCTGTATTCTTAGTTGCAGTGAGAAAGTCCCGCTTTACATACAGCCTGATTGAAAAATCAGGCGAATTTACGGTCAGCATACCTTTAAATGAGGATTTAAATAAAGCTATTGCATTTTGCGGAACAAAATCAGGCAGGGATTTTGACAAGTTTAAGGAGTGCAATCTTACACCTATTCCAGCCCAAAAGATTGAGACACCTATAATAGGGGAGTGCTCATTGCACTACGAATGTAAAGTCGTCTACAAACAGGATATGATAAAAGAAAATCTAGATGCTGATATTGATAAAAGATGGTATCCAGATTATCATACCTTTTACTTTGGTGAAATTGTCGCATCATACATAAAAGAATAATCAAAGCAATGCCATTAAAAAGATTGCATAGAAAATGATGCCTGACATCAAAATAAATGGGCTTAAACTTTTTTTGCTGGATGCATATAAAAGGTATATATATGATGATATAAGTGCCAGCATGGTTGTCAGCATAGTAAGTCCAGTCAAATGCCATTCTGTAAACATCATGCCTATGGCGACAGGCACAGATGATTGAAATACCATTGCACCTGTTATGTTTAAAAGGGCAAGGGTATCTTTTTTTTGTCCTATCCATAAGACAGAGTTAAGCTTTTCTGGCAGTTCTGTTGCTATAGGCGTTATGATTAATGACAGTATGGCTGGAGGAATCCCTGCCATCGCAGATACTTGCTCTGTGTACTTTATAAAGATGTGGGCGCCATAGGATATTCCCAAAAGGGAAAGTATAAGCTGCAAAAGGATGAGATGTACAGCAGGCTTTGAATGAAAATGGGCTGAGAAGTACAAATTTTTTACATCATTTATGCTTTCATCATTAGATGAGAATGTGCGAATGACGTAAACGAAGTATGAAACAAGTATAGCAATTGATACAATGTTTTTAATATCTATGTAGTTATTCACTATGGAAGTGATGACGGCTAAAGAGTACATGGTTATGAAATACGACATATCCCTTTGAAATCCAGTCAGCGAAGGGGTTATTTTTAAAGATCTCTTGTGAAATAAAGCGTATATTATTGCAGATGCACCTGTGACAAAGAAGCCAAGTGTCGACAGCATGAAAGGAGCACCGACTATCGCACCAATACCTATTTCTTCTGATGCTTGGCCATTGTGAAATATGATTGCAATTACAGGTATAATCGTCTCTGGCATTGCTGTTCCTACAGCGGCAAAGATGCTTCCGATTACTCCTTGATTTAAGTTGAACTTTTTGCCTAACCATTCTACGGCATTTGTAAAATAAGCACACGAAACCAATATAAATGTCAGGCTCATTAAAAGCATGATTGTAAGCAAAGCCAATATAAACAGCTCCTTTTATTTCTGAATAAGCGTAAGACTACACTAAATTATAATTTGGAATGAGAGATTATATTCATGGAATATTAGTTTAATAGTAGATTTAAGACAGCTAAATTTTTGTTTATTTTTTTAAGAATTATGCTATAATATAAGTAAAGAGGCAGCCGTCCGCAAAATGCGGTTGCCCTAATATCGGTTTACAAAAATTTTAAACCGCTCTGGGGCTAGCAGGGCGGTTATTTCTTCCTCGTAAAATCGAGGATTGCTATAATTAACATTCCAAACATTATCATTAAAGACAACGTTTGATATGTATTCATCATAGCAACCACCTCCTTATAAGGAGAGTGGCAACCGCACCCTGCTTATCCGACTACCTCAAGTATAATTATAGCATATATAAATGTATTAGGCACTCATCAGTTTGAGTGCTTTTTTGTTTGGCTCTCATTAAAACCGCATATATTGCGATAGATTGTAAAAATAAGATTGACATTTTATATAAAAAAGTATATTATATACTTAAGAAGTGCACTCGGTTGCACATACCTATAATTAATAGATAGCTGATTTTTCTTACTTAGTTGATTTAATTGTGCTTTTTATTTTTTGATAAGGGTGATGATATGTCGGAGATTAGATATGATATTGTTACAGGCAAGATGGCAGTTATTTCCACTGAAAGAGGGAAAAGGCCCCATGATTTTAAGAAAGCAGATGTCATAAAGAATAGTGGTGTGTGTCCGTTTTGTCCTGGAAATGAAACTATGACGCCACCTACGCTTGTAGAATTTCGTGGGGAGGATGGCATGTGGACATTAAGAGGATTTAACAACAAGTTTGCGGCTTTTAAAAAAGATGTGAATGTGGCTAAGCATGAAGGTGAATTGTACAAGGTGGATGATGGGTATGGTGTGGCAGAGATTATCGTTGAAAGCCAGCATCATGATATGACTTTGGGGCAGATGGAAGTAGAAGGCATTGAGAACATCATGAAGGCACTCATCTTAAGATACGATGATATTGCGAAGGATGAGAAGATTAAGTACGTTCAGATGTTTAAAAACTTTGGTGCAAACGGTGGTGCTTCCTTAGAACATGGACATTGGCAGATTATGGGCGTATCATTTGTACCTGAGATTTTAGAGAGAGAGCTAAAAGGCGTTGAAAGGCATGAGGCAGATACCGGAAGATGCCCTTACTGCCACATCATCGATGAAGAAATGAAAGAAAAGGCAAGAATCGTTGCCGAAAATGATAAGTTTATAGTTATATGCCCTTATGCATCGCAATTTGCGTATGAATCATGGATAATTCCTAAAAAACATGTCAAGGCTTTTAACGAGATGGACGATGATGACATAAGAAGTCTTTCATCATTACTTAAATTGCTTGTAAAGAAGTATGAAGATCTTTTTGACAATCCACCGTACAATATAGTCATTCATACAGTGCCACATCATGATAGACGGGATTTTCATTGGCATGTAGAAATATTGCCAAGGCTTACCACATTTGCGGGATTTGAGCTTGCAACAGGAGCGTATATAAATCCTACACCGCCAGAAGAAGCAGCTTCAATCTTAAGGTTAGATTAATTGAAAGGAATGGTTTATGTGCACATTGGAGAAGGAGATTTTGATGGTTTCTTGTCGAAGATGGATTATATTGTAAAAACCATCAAAGATGACAAGGTTCAAGAATTCAGATGGTTTCAGGAAAAGGCCTCTTATATAAAAGACAAGATGCTTTTTGACTATGCTATATTAGGTATTGATAGATCGTTTATTATTATTGCAGCACTTATAGATTTTATTTTTGAAACCATAAGCGGTGAAGAAAAAAAATCTCGGTATTATTTTCCTATTATTGTAAGAAAGAATTCTTTTGATGATAGCTGTCTTGCCATATATGATGGTGGTGATTGCGTGTACGGAGTATATGATGCGGTTGACGATGTGGAGTACATCAGATGCTTAGATGATATATTAAGAAGTGGAAGGAAAATTGAGTTTAAATCAGGTAGCCGACTTAAGCCTTATATGATTTTAAACCATGACATATACAGCTCAAAAAGATTAAACAACAAGTCCAGCAATAGCCTTACATTGCTTAGTAAAAACGAGATAGTTAAGACTTTTAGGAGAATGGCTAATGGCATGAATCCCGATCTTGAAATGACTTACATGCTTAGAAAGTACGGTTTTCATGATGTTCAGGATATTAGAGGGTATTTTTTGTACGACGATGGTAAAGGAACTATATACACTCTTTCAATGTTTTCACAGTACATCGAAAATGTAGAAGACATGTGGCAGTACACACAGAAATACTTAAAAGAGCTTCTAAAAAAATACGACGGTAGCGACTTTGTAAGCTTTGTATACAAAAATTGCGGTGATTATATAGGCGAAGTAAAAAAGATAGCAGAACTTATTGCCAATATGCACATTAAGCTGTCACTTATTAATGAAGGCAATTTTGGCGTCTTAGAGCCCGATGAGTCTAACATAGATGAGATTATAAATCAGATAATATCTAATTTTAATTTGCTTTTGGATTATATGAAAAATCAGGATTACAGTGGAGATGTCGAAAGCCTTATAAAAGAAATAATGGATGATAAGAATTTATTGATGGAAAGCATCGAAAATATTAAATCTTTATCGCCATACTTTGGCAAATATCTAAGATGCCATGGTGATTTGCACTTAGAGCAGCTTTTAAAGAAAGAAGACGGTTATATACTTATAGACTTTGAGGGAGAGCCTACAAAACCTATTTCTGAGAGGAGTAGGCACATGTCACCTTTAAAAGATGTGGCTGGCATGATAAGGTCATTTGATTATGCCGCTTACTCACAGTTTTTTGCTCACAAGGAAAATGGTGAAGATGGTATTGATTTAGAAAAAGTAGAAAATCTTTTGTCCGCATGGGCAACCGTTATAACAAACGTATTTGTTGAAAGCTATGTAAATCTAATCGATGAACACGATGCAGATTTAATACCTGATGAAAAATACATTACTGCCATTTTAGCCTTGTTTAAGCTGGATAAAGCTGTGTTTGAAGCAATTTATGAGGTCAACAACAGGCCATCTTGGTTTAAGATACCTTTAAAGGGCATTATTGAGTGCATAGATGAATTAAAAAATATTTCAAGTTTGGAGGTATACAATGGATAATTTGAAGGTCACTTTATTTACGAACGAGTTTCCGCCTAATATTTACGGTGGCGCAGGTGTCCATGTGGATTATTTGACGAGGGAATTGTCAAAGCTTATGAATGTTGATGTCAGATGCTTTGGAGATCAGGATAATCATTTTGAAAACATGGAAGTAAAAGGCTACAGAGAATGGGAGATGTTAAAAAAAGCTTCTGACGATAAATTTAAAAAAGTGTTAGGACCATTGACAACAGATATTGCCATGGTAAGTGATGCGATTTCGTCAGATATTGTTCACTGTCACACATGGTACACGTTTATGGCAGGTTTTCTGGCGAAGATGCTTTACGATATACCGCTTATTGTCACTATTCATAGCTTGGAGCCTCTTAGGCCTTGGAAGGAAGAGCAGCTTGGAAATGGGTATCACCTAAGCACATGGATGGAGAGGACAGGTGTTGAGGCGGCAGACAAGATAATAGCTGTCTCAAATGATTCTAAAAAAGATATCATGAAGTGCTACAATGTGCCAGAAGATAAGATTGAGGTTATCTACAATGGGATAGACTTAAATCAATACAAGAAGACGGATTCAAACATGGCAAGAGAAAAATACGGAATAGAGGGAAGGTACATTTTATTTGTAGGAAGGATATCAAGACAAAAGGGAATAATTCATCTTATAGATGCTGTAAAATATTTGCCACAGGATGTAAAAGTCGTGTTGTGCGCTTCATCACCTGATACACAGGAAATCAAGGAAGAGATGGAGGAAAAAGTCAAGCTTTATGAAAACATCATCTGGATTGACAAGATGGTTTCAAAGGAAGAAGTCATAGAGCTTTACAGCAATGCCGATGTTTTTGTATGTCCATCCATATACGAGCCTTTTGGCATTATAAATCTTGAGGCAATGGCATGCAGCACGCCGGTTGTTGCCAGCGCTACAGGTGGAATAAAAGAAGTAGTCGTAGATGGAGAAACAGGATTCTTAGTGGAGCCTGGCAATTCCTATGAATTAGCTGAAAAAATCAATATTCTCCTTGATGATAGGGATTTGGCTGCTTTATTCGGTGCAAATGGCAGAAGGAGAGTAGAAGACATGTTTAGTTGGGAATCAATTGCAAAAAAGACTTATGACCTTTACAAAAATGTCATCGAAAATTACAAAAAATAAATTGATTTTTTGAGAGCCTAAAGGCTCTTTTTTATTGTGCCATTTACTTTTAAATTTTGCGATAAAGTTGTATACTATTATTAGAAATTTTTGATTGGAAGGTAATTATGGAGAACACTAATATCTTATACAGCTTAATAATAGATTACGGTTACTTGGCATTGTTTCTGTCATTGTTGGTTGAAGGCACTGGGATGCCGGGACCTGTGGAGATACTTTTTCTTGCGGCGGGTTACCTTATATCAAGAGGACAGATGAGCTTTTTGGCTGTAGTTTTGATTGCAGCATTAGGGAATGTGTCAGGTAATGTATTAGCGTACATAATAGGTGCCAAATCAGGCAGGACTTTTGTAGAAAAGTATGGCCATTTTTTAAAGATAACTGTTAAAGACTTAGAAGGTATGGATCGGTGGTTTTCGAAGTATGGTGGTGTTACTAACCTTTTAGGGCGCCTCATAGGGCTGCCAAGGACGCCTGCTATCTGGGCTTCAGGCATAACAAGGATGGATTTCAAGTCGTTTTTTGTGTTTTCTGCCATTGGCGATCTTTTATGGTCACTTTTTTGGACGTCTGTTTCGTATTTAGTGTCGATGCAGATTTTGAAGATAGATTTAATCGGCAGGACGTACCCATGGTGGAGTTATTTGTTAATGCTTGTAGGCTTTATCCTATTTATGTACGTCGTTTGGAGGATATTTTTATGGATGAAAGAAAGATACTTGACATAGAGATAAAGATAGTGAGGGACGTAAAGACTCTTTTAAGCATCAAGGATATATGGCATCAACTGGAGGAGAATTCTAAGGTGTACCCTTTCAACACTTTTGAATGGGTCGTGAATTGGTGGAAGTATTTTGGCGGCGGCAAAAAACTGTGGATTCTTTTGGTGGTTGGCGATCAAGGCCCTATTGGAATAGCTCCTTTTATGATTACATTTGGTGAGATGGGACTTCCTATAAAGAGGATAAAATTCATAGGCTCTAATAACAGCGATTACCTTGACTTTATAGTGAAATACGGATATGAAGATATTTTTTATCGTTCACTTATAAAGTATCTGGAGTCTGCGATAGATAGATTTACGGTATTAGACTTGGAGCACCTTCCAGAAAGCAGCGGCATATATCCGTATATAATGGATAGCTGGCTTTACTACGATTACGATATTCAAGATGTATGCCCATATATAAAGTTGCCGGCAACGTGGGATGAATACTTAAGCACTCTTGACGGCAAATTTAGAAGAAATATAAAGTATGAGATCAAGAGATTTTTCACAAAGTGCGATGGAAGTTTTATGAGCGTCGCAGATGAAAATGATATAGACGATTCAATGGATAGACTAATAGAGCTGCATCAGGCAAGGTGGAGAAAAAGACATATGCCGGGTGCATTTTATTCTAAAAGGGTTAGGGATTTTCATAAGGCTTTGGCATTTGACTTTTTCAATAGGGGTATTTTAAGCTTGTTTGAATTAAAAGACGGCGATAAAATCGTAGCGAGCTTATTAAGTTACCATGTAGGTGGAAAAAGGTATTACTACATAAGTGGATATGATTTGGATTACAGCAGATTAAGCGTTGGTGCTGTAACATTAGGTTTATCGATAAAGCGCTCAATAGAAGTCGGAGATGAAGTCTACGACTTTTTAAGAGGAGACGAAAAGTACAAAGAAGATTGGACTAAGGATAAAAAGAGGAACATGAGGCTTGTTGCTTCATACCCTTCTGTTGCAGGCAGGTTTTACCTTTACTATATCATCGCTGAAAATAAAATAATAAACAAGATAAAAGATAGGTTCAGTCATGACTGAACCTATCTTAATAAAATGTATTAAGGTAAGAGGCAAAGTTAATTTGTCGCTTTAGCGTATTTTAAGCTTATGGGATCTGTGTAGGCAGGGACTACGATGTTTTTAGATGTCTGTATGTCCACTTTTATCCCATAGTATTTAAGAGTGTCTACAATGCCACCTTTAAGGTTTAGTGAAGCTTCTAATGTGTCAGGATTTCCAATTGCTTTTATGACGTATGGAGGGGCATATCTTGTAGAATTTATGTTGATGGTAGGTCCTACACACCTTATTTCAGATGTAGCTATAAGCCTTTGGTCATTTATAGATATGGCTTCAGCACCACCTGCTTTTAGCTCGTTTACTACTTTTATCAGGTCTTCATCGTGTACCAAAAACATATTTGGATCTTCTCCATCTTTTGGCTGAAGGTCGCTGTCGTTTAAAGTGACTATGACTCCTGGACCTGTCATGGCAGTAAAACCTGCAAGCTCTTTATACTTTTCTACATCTTGTGACAGAGCATTTAGAGTCGCTTCGTATTTTGAAGATGAGCTGTTTAATTCATCAAGCTTTTGATTAAGATCTGCCACTTGCTGCTTTAAGGCATTTCTTTCGTCAGTCATGTTTTGCAGTTCGCTGCTTAGCTCATCAACATTTACGCTGCTTCCGCGAGATGTATCTGCTGCAGTCTTTACACTGCCTTGTATTGTCTTAAATTCCATTGATATCATAAAGCCCATCATTAAAAACACCATGACAAAAGAAACAACCTGAAAAACCTTACCCTTCATTTTTTCATCCTCCCCATGGGCTGATACATCAATTTATGAAAACTTCATTTTCATTCTATATATAATAATATCACGTATAAAGATAAAATTTATTAAAAAAATATTAATATTGTGTAACACATCGGTAACAAAAATTTATTTTTATGAAAATTATTGCTTTTGTTCGTTTAACTTATTTTCTTCAGTCGTATTTTTTAAAGCCAATATCTCCTCTAAATCTTTGTTGTACTTGTCGATTTTAAGCATAGTGCTTTTGTATGCCAATATGTCTTCTTCGTTTTTCTGTATGCATTTTATCAAAGATTTTTTCACGCTATCAAAGAGAGTGTCGTAGCTCATATAGTCGTGAATGTCTAAATCCTCTATTTTTTCTGTCACCAACTGGTCATTTTCTACTTTATAAAGGTAAAAGCTTCCGTCTGATTTTAAGATTATTTTTTCGTCTATGCCTCTATCGTAGATTATGATTCCTTCCCCGGTGGTGAATGTTTTGCCGCTGTAGCTTCTTAATGTTACATTTTCATTAGCTATGTATTTTTTTAATGTCAGCAGTATTTCTTTTACCTCTCTAATGGATTTGCTTAATACTTCCTGCATCTTTTTGCTGGCTTCCTCTTTGTCTTTTTCGCTTTCTGTAAGTCTTTCCATCAATTTTTTTATCTCATCTATATCGCTCATTTAAACTCAATCCTTTCACAAAGCATTCATATACTTACTTCTAATATTCCACTTGTGTTTATTTTTAAACCAATAATATTTCAAAGCAATAAGGACAAAATAAGATTAAAATTTAGACAATTTCACCAAAACTATGTTATAATATTATTAAGAGAAAATACATATTATTTAGGAGGCGATTTCATGAGTAAGGTAGCGATAATAGGATCTGGTTTCGTCGGTGCAACATCGGCATTTACGTTGGCATTAAGTGGGACTGTAACAGATATCGTATTGGTAGATTTGAATAAGGACAAGGCTATAGGTGATGCACTGGACATAAGCCACGGCATACCGCTAATACAACCAGTAAATGTGTATGCTGGCGACTACAAAGATGTGGAAGGGGCAGATGTAATAGTTGTGACAGCAGGTGCTGCTCAAAAACCGGGAGAGACGCGGCTTGACCTGGTGAAGAAAAATACTGCTATATTTAAGTCTATGATACCTGAGCTTTTAAAGCACAATGACAAGGCTATATATTTGATTGTGACAAATCCTGTAGATATACTTACGTACGTTACATACAAGATTTCTGGACTTCCATGGGGTAGAGTTTTCGGTTCTGGCACTGTTCTTGATAGCTCGAGGTTTAGGTATCTATTAAGTAAGCACTGCAATATAGATCCAAGAAATGTCCACGGAAGGATAATCGGTGAGCATGGAGATAGCGAGTTTGCGGCATGGAGCATAACAAACATATCTGGAATATCATTTAATGAATACTGCAGCATATGTGGTCGCGTTTGCAATACGAATTTTAGGAAAGAAGTAGAAGATGAGGTCGTAAACGCTGCTTACAAGATAATAGACAAAAAAGGTGCTACATACTATGCTGTCGCAGTTGCAGTGAGAAGGATTGTTGAGTGCATCTTAAGAGATGAAAATTCCATCCTCACAGTATCATCTCCATTAAATGGACAGTACGGCGTGAAAGATGTTTCATTAAGCTTGCCGTCTATCGTAGGCAGGAATGGTGTCGCAAGGATTTTGGACTTGCCTTTATCTGACGAAGAAGTGGAGAAGTTTAGGCATTCGGCAAATGTCATGGCAGATGTCATAAAGCAATTGGATATATGATTAAATATTTTTTGAGGCTTCACATATATGTGGTGAGGCCTCTTTTTATGTATATAAGGGATGCAATATGGAAAATCTAATAACGGTGATGCAAAATGCAGAATATGAGCCCACAGGAGATAATATCGAGTACCTTTAAAAAGGCTAAAAATTACGAAAATGTGATACACAAAAAGGCAAAAGATTACGGCAAAAACATACCAGATAGTCAAGTTAAAGGAGTATTAAAGCAGATAGAGATTACTGCTTTAAACCATGTGGACAAGATAGTCGCTGCTGAAAAGACGATGCGGATAGATTCCCTTGTGAAGAAAAATATGTCTTATGATATGATGGACGCTTTGCAAGATATAGAGAAGGATCTAATAAATCAGCAAATGTTTTACAACGAGAATCTCATAAGCATAACTAATCCATACGTAAGGCAGATATTCACCCAGATGAGGGATGATGAGATGCGATTTATCACTATCATACAGCAGAACATAGAATCGTTAAAGTCAAAGCCGACTGAGCCCAACAGCATAGTATATACGACGCCGAGGGAAAATAAATGAAAGTAGCTATTATAGGTGCAGGTTCAGCAGGCTTAACTGCAGCCATAAGGCTTGAATCTTATGGGATAAAGCCTGATATATTTGAGAGAAAATCGAAAGTCGGCGATGCTTTTAACCATGTAGCAGGACTTTTAAATGTCATAAATAGGCCAATAAACGATCCTTTGGAATACTTAAAGAATAACTTTGATGTAGCTATTGCACCGCTTAACAACATAGACAAGATTGTAATGCACGGGCCAAATGTCACTCGCACTATTAAAGGCAGAAGGCTGGGATACTTTATGCTGAAAGGGCAAGGAGAATTGTCTGTAGAAAGTCAGCTATACAAGAATTTAAAGACGAATGTCAACTTTAATGTCCATGCAGACTACAAGAATCTAAAGGAAGTTTATGATTATGTCATTGTAGCGACTGGAAATCATCAGATACCAAATGAATTAGGATGTTGGCAGACGCTGGTTGATACAAGGCTTAAAATAGCTGAGGTAATCGGTAAATTCGATCCAAATGCACTTATAATGTGGATGAACACAGTCTACTGCAAAAGCGGTTATGTATACCTTGCACCTTTTGACGATAAAAGGGCAGTTTTAGCACTCATAGTTCCTTACATCACAAAGGAAGAAATAGACAAATACTGGGAGATGTTTTTAAAAATAGAGAAGATTAGTTATGATGTGGTAAGCGTGTACGACTATGAACACATATCAGGCAATGCATTTCCACATACATATGAAAACATGTACTTTGTGGGAAACGCAGGAGGCGCCATTGAGCCATTCTTGGGTTTTGGTCAATTTGCATCAATTTTAGGTGGCGCATTAGCAGCAAAAAGCATTGCAACAGGCTGTAACTTTGAAAATGAAATGGCGTATCTTTCAAATGCAAATTTGAAGCTTTTAGAGTTCAGGAAAGCCATTGACACTGTAGATAACGATAAGATAGACAGGCTTATAAAGTTTTTGACAACGCCACTCATAAAGCAGCTTATTTACGATACAAATTTTAACATAGTAAAGTATTCTTCATTCATAATACGATACGCCGTCAATGAATTATTTAAGTTTTGATGTTGATAAAAACTACATGAAAGGAATTTTATGCTATGAAGGTTGCCATAATAGGAGCGGGAATATCAGGACTTGCATGTGCTCATGAGCTTGAAAGGCTTGGAATAACGTGTGTGATTTTTGAGAGAAAAAATGCTATAGGGACGATTCAGCCTAACATCGGTTCATTTTTAAACATGGAAGATAGGCCGATTAAAGATCCTGTCTATTACTTTAGGCGTACTTATGGCATATCATTGACGCCTGTTGAGAAGATGACAAAAATCATCATGCATTCTCCAATGTACACTTCAGCAGTAAAAGGAAATCATGGATATTTCGTCTTAAGAAGCAAAGATGCGGATTCACTTGACAATCAGTTGGCGATGGGAGTAAAGTCAAAGATAAACTTTAATGCAGACCCTGATTACAAAGAGCTATCAAGAGAATTTGACTTTGTAGTTGTAGCTACTGGAAATTCCGGGATACTGGAGAATCTTACAGAGTGGAGGACTACTGTTACGACGTGGATAAAAGGTGCCACAATCTTAGGAAATTTTGAACCACATACGGCAGAGATGTGGTTTAACATTGATTACGCAAGATCTGGGTACGGATACATCATGCCCTTTGATAAAACCAAAGCATCTTTAGGACTTATAACAACCTATGCACAGCACGGCGAGATAGACAGTTTATGGCAGCTTTTTCTAAAAACCGAGAAATTTAGTTATGAGATGGTGGAAACCTATGAATTGGAACTTAACGCAGGTATTGCTAAAGAGCACAAAATCGACAATGTATATTTCGTTGGAAATGCCGCTGGATTTTTAGATCCACTTTTAGGGCTTGGAGCATTTCACGCTTTAGAAAGCGGCATTTACGCTGCAAGATCAATTGCAACAGGCGAAGACTATGAAAAAATGGTCAAAACTATAACTGATAAGGTACAAATGCTTTCAGATTACAGAGATAAACTGGATAAATTCAGTAACAGCGATTATGACAGGATGGTTAAGATATTAGGCATGCCGCTTATTAGGCATATAGTGTATAACACAAATATAGACGTGATAAAATACGGACACACGATGCTAAAGTTTATAAAGTAAAAGCTTAAAAGGCGTTAAAAACCTTTTAAGCTTTTTTTCATAGATTCCAAAGAGATAATCCGGTGTAGTCATCATCGACTCTTTCTAAGTTGTTTTCGCCATAGTCTACGATGACAAATTCAGCAGCAAATATTTTTGTGCCTTCCATGAGATGACCGCCAAAGGCATTTCCGTTTTCGTCAGCAAGAATTATATGTACGTGTGGAAACGGCTTGCCATCTTTTAAGGATATATTTCCTATGGCACTCAGTATTTCCATGTGCTCATTTTTCTCGATAAATTTGTATTCCTTTGTAGATTGGTTAAAGTAGCCGAACCGGGCCTTTTTTACTGCACCTATAATCCTTATCTCGCCAGATCTTATATTCTCATTTGTTATGAAAGTCGTTATCTCCTGCAAAAGATCGTTATCGTACTTAAACCTGCCCATAAACCTTCTTTTCACATCTATATTAATATGACCCATACAAAAACCTCCTCGATTGTATTTATGTGAGCGTTTTTATTGTATCAATTCTTATACATATTATACCACAGCGTATTCTGAAAAAATATGTCAACGGGCTTTTTTGTGAATATAATGGTAAAAAATTAAATGAAAGGTTGTGTTACAATGCCATATTGTCCATCGGGAAGGTATTACACTGTAGAGCCAGGGGATACGTTGTGGCTCATATCTCAGAAAATCAATAGGCCTGTAGACGACATTATAAGAGTGAACCCTGGAATAGATCCAAATAGATTGATGGTAGGACAAGTAATATGTTTGCCGCCAATAATACCTTATGGCAAAACGACAGAATGTCCAACAGGTATATATTGGGAAGTAGCACCTGGTGATACGCTTTATAAAGTTGCAAAAACCGTAGGAACTACTGTCGATAAGATTATTGAATTAAACCCGTATATAGATCCAAATAACCTTGTGGTAGGACAGGTGATATGCTTGCCTTCACCTGGATAAAATTACCCTGTTAAAAGCAGGGTAATTTAAAGCAAAAAAATTTTTAACATTAACTTGACAATCTCCGTTGGCAGTAATATAATTAAATTAAACAAATGTTAACGTGAACAAAATTTCGTGGGAGAGCTGATTTTATGAAGAATTTTATGGATGACGATTTTCTGTTAAACAACGAAGTTGCTGTTAAACTATTTCATGAATATGCATCAAAGATGCCTATATTTGATTTTCACTGTCATTTGAATCCTAAAGATATTTACGAAGACAAGAAATTCAAAAACATCACGGAAGTTTGGCTATATGGTGATCACTATAAGTGGAGGCTTATGAGAAGCAATGGCGTCGATGAGAAGTACATTACAGGCGATGCTGATGATTACAGCAAATTTTTAGAGTTTGCAAAGACTATGCCTATGGCTATTGGCAATCCTGTTTTTCATTGGACACATTTGGAGCTTCAAAGGTACTTTGGTGTTAATGAGCTTCTAAATGAGAAAACAGCTCCAATGATATGGGAAAAAGTCAATTCAGTATTAAGTAGCAGCGAATTCAGCGTCAGAAACATCATTAAGAAGTCAAACGTAAAGATACTGTGCACA
Source organism: Thermoanaerobacterium thermosulfurigenes (assembly GCF_051201035.1). NCBI lineage: Bacteria > Bacillati > Bacillota > Clostridia > Thermoanaerobacterales > Thermoanaerobacteraceae > Thermoanaerobacterium > Thermoanaerobacterium thermosulfurigenes. The sequence continues at coordinate 98,956 of NZ_JBPODR010000004.1, read as the reverse complement.
ACAGATGATCCTACAGATAGCCTTGAGTATCACAAGCTTTTGAGGGATGATGAAAGCTTTGGTGTAAAGGTTTTGCCTGCATTTAGACCAGACAAAGGTATAAATATTGAAAGAGACGATTTTAGAGATTGGGTCAAAAAGTTTGGAGAAGTAAGTGGGAAGACTATTGAAGATTACGAAGATTACTTAGATGCCTTAAATTCAAGAATAGAGTACTTTGACAGCTTAGGCTGCAGATTGTCAGATCACGCCCTTGACTTTGTGTTTTATGAGGAAAGCACAAAGGGCAAAGTGGATGAAATATTCAAGAAAGCTTTAGAAGGCGAAGAACTTTCTGAATTTGAAATTGACCAATACAAGACAAGTGTTCTTCAGTTTTTGGCAAGAAAGTATAAGGAATTAGGATGGGCTATGCAGCTTCACATTGCAGCTTTAAGAAACACAAATACCAGGATGTTTAGAAAGTTAGGGCCTGATACTGGATATGATGCAATAAATGATGTAGATATAGCACAAAAACTGGCGAAGCTTTTAGATTCATTAGATTTAACTGGCTCATTGCCGAAGACTATATTGTACACGCTAAACCCCAAAGATAACTATGTTTTAGCTACAATTATGGGGTGTTTCCAAGGTGAAGGGATTCCAGGCAAAATGCAATTTGGCTCTGCATGGTGGTTCAATGACAACATCGACGGAATGAGAGAGCAGATGAAGACGCTGGCAAATGTAGGGCTTTTAAGCAAATTTGTTGGAATGGTTACAGATTCAAGGAGTTTTCTTTCGTATCCAAGGCACGAATACTTCAGAAGGATACTGTGCAATTTGATTGGCGAATGGGTAGATAGAGGCGAGGTGCCTTACGATATAGACTTATTAGGAAAGATAGTTCAGGACATATCCTACAATAATGCAGTCAATTATTTTGGAGTATAGTCTTCTATAATGAATGTGGAAGGTGTTTGAGATGAGCGTTACAATAAAGGATATAGCAAAACTTGCAAATGTATCACATACTACAGTTTCCAGAGCTTTAAACGACAGTCCGCAGATAAAAGAGGAGACGAAAGAGAAGATAAAAGAAATCGCAAAAAAGCTTAATTACGTGCCTAATTACAACGCTAAAAGTCTTGTTCTCAATAAATCATATAATATCGGTTTGTTCTTTTCTACAATCTTCAAAGGAACATCTCCCAGTTTCTTCTATGAGACTGTAAGGGGTGTAAACAGTGCAATCAAAAAAAATTACAATCTCATCATAAGAGGGATAGACGAGTACAAGGACTACTCGTCTATCGAGAAAAACCGTTTTGACGGAATCGTACTTACAAGCCAAAGCGAAAGCGATAATGAATTTATGTACTACGTCATGAGAAAAGGTATACCACTGGTTGTCCTAAATAGGGAAGTCAACGAAAAATCTGTCGTAAATATACTAAGTGAAGAAAAGACGGGAGCTTACAATGCAGTGAAGTACCTGATTGAAAATGGACATAGGGATATAGCCATAATTGAAGGCAAAGAAGGCTTCAAATCGACTGTGGATAGAAAAGACGGATTTTTGAAGGCACTTATTGAAAGCAAGATTTTGATAAACAATGATTACATCGTAAGCGGGGAGTACGACATAGAAAGTGGCTACAGTGCCATGAACAAGCTTTTGAAGCTAAAGAAAAAACCGACAGCCGTATTTTGTTCAAATGATGACATGGCTGTAGGTGCTATAAAGGCTATATATGAAAAAGGTCTTAAAGTTCCTGATGACATTTCAGTAGTGGGCTTTGATGACAGTGAATTTTGCAGGTATTATATACCTGCTCTTACAACAGTGAGAAAGCCTATAAAAGATGTTAGCCAAAAAGGTGCAGAAATATTGATGAACATGATTGAAAATGACGAAAACAGCGGAGAAAAGATATACGTACCTACAAAGTTAAAGATAAGAGATTCTGTAATGGCAATAAAATAATTTTTGCATAAATCCAGTTAACGTGTGCAAAGCAGTTTAAATGAAAAGCTTTAATCGAAAATTGTCGCTGGAAATTGAAAAATCATTTGGAGGATTGAAAGCTTTGAACAAAGTTGAGAAATTTATAGATGGCTACATTAAAGATTACAAAAGCTACAAGCCATCGTGGAATTACGAAGATGGATGTGTACTAAAAGGCGCACTTGATCTGTACAGTGCAACAGATGATGAAAAGTATAAAGCATTTGTATTGAAATACCTCGATGAATTTATAGAAAAAGACGGAGAGATAAAAGGCTACAACATGGAAAATCATCATTTAGACGATATAAATTCGGGCAAAGTGCTATTTGATGTTTATAAAATGACAGGTGATGATAAGTACAAGAAAGCCATAGAGACGATTTTTACTCAAGTTAAGACACAACCAAGGACAAACGAAGGAAATTTCTGGCACAAAGATATATATCCATATCAAGTATGGCTCGATGGATTGTATATGGTGATGCCTTTCTACATTAAATACATCAAAAATTTTGGCAACATTAATGACTTATCTGATATTGTGAATCAGTTTGTTAATGTGAGAAAGCATATGTATGACACCCAAAAAAAGCTTTACTACCATGGGTACGACGAAAGCAGAAAAGAAGCCTGGGCAGATAAAAAAACTGGTGTATCCCCGAATTTTTGGGGAAGAGCTGAAGGCTGGTTTGTCATGGCCCTTGTTGATGTGCTGGAAGAGATGGACGAGAGAATGAAGCCTGAAAAAGATGCCATTATTAAGATATTTAATGAAGCAATAGATGGACTTTTAATTTACCAAGATGAAGAAAAAGGCATGTGGTACCAAGTTTTAGATAAGAAAAATGAGAGAGGAAATTATCAGGAGACATCTGCCACGCTGATGATTTCATACAGCATACTTAAAGGTGTAAGATTAAATCTTTTGCCACAAAAATATAAAGAGCATGGGGTAAAGGCATTTGAAGGTACAGTCAATAAATACCTTGTAGAAGATGAAGGGAAATTGATGCTTGGAGGTATATGTTCTGTTGCGGGATTAGGCAATACTCCATACAGAGATGGAAGTTACGACTACTATATATCAGAAAAGGTTGTTTATGACGATCCTAAAGGCGTAGGAGCATTAATGATGGCATACAGTGAAATAATTAAAATACAATAAATTATGCATTTGAAAGGGGTGATAAAGGGAGGTCAAATTCAACATCTTTGTACATGCAAAAATAAAAAAATTTTTAAGGAGGATCATCTATGAAAAAACTAGTAGCATTAGCACTTGCGGCAGCTCTAGGTATTTCCACATTACTTACAGGATGTGGCTCATCAAACAATTCAACGAGCCAGAAAAATACAAATAGCAGTACAAAGACATCCGAAAGTCAGCCAGCAAAACAAGTAACGCTGAGATTTTCATGGTGGGGCGATGACACAAGGCATCAGGCAACATTAAATGCTATAAAGCTCTTTGAGCAGAAATACCCAAATATAAAGATACAAGCAGAATATGCTGGTTGGGATGGATACCTTGACAAACAGACAACACAAATGGCAGGTGGCACTGCTGCAGACATAATGCAGATAAACTGGAACTGGTTGCCACTATTTTCTAAAGACGGTAATGGTTTTTACGATTTAAACAAGCTGTCAAGCGAACTGGGATTAGACAATTATTCTAAAGATATTTTGGCTACAGGAACTGTTAACGGTAAACTGAATGGCATACCAGTAGCTATGACTGGAAGAGTGCTGTACGTAAATAAGACGATGTACGACAAATACGGTGCAACGATACCTAAAACATGGGATGACCTTATTAATGATGCTTCAAAGTTCCCGAAAGGCAGTTACCCAATCGTAACAGGTTCTTATGATTCTTGGCTTTTATCTATGACTTACGCAGAGCAGGAGACAGGAAAACCATTCCTCACAACAGATGGCAAGCTTAATTTCACTCAAGACGATATAAAGACAGCATTATCGTTCTACAAGACTTTATTAGACAAAAAAGTTACTACTCCAATTCAGTCAATAGCTGCAGAAGGCGGCAATGGGCTTGCACCAATAGCACAGCTTCCAAGCTTCTTAAATGGCAAATTTGCAGGCTTGTTTGAATGGACAAGTGCAATATCAAAAGAAGCAACTCCAATAAAGCAAAACAACATGGAACTTGTGACAGCAGGACTTCCTATGAATTCTGATGCTAAGACATCAGCGGCTATATTAAAGCCATCAATGCTTTTTGCCATCAATAAAGACTGCAAATATCCAAAAGAAGCAGCTACATTCTTGAATTTCATCTTGAATGATCCACAAGGCGTAGAAGCAATGGGTACCAGCAGAGGAATACCTGTAAGTAAATCCGCTGTAGATACACTTAAAAAGGACGGAAAAATATCAGGATTAGAGTATGAAGGTTTGCAGATATTGGAGTCAAATCCAGGTTTGCCATTAAGCCCATATCTGGAAGATCCAAAGCTTCAACAAGTATATGATCAGACTATAGACAAGATTTCATACAACCAAGAAACGGTTGATCAAGCCGCAAAAGAGATGTATACAAATCTTCAGAATGTGCTAAGTCAAATAACAAAATAAAACACTGTGGTCAATTTGTGGAACTACAGAGAGAAAACTGTAGTTCCACGCATTTAATTAATTGCATCCACTTTGTATTGATAGGAGGGTTCTGATGGAAAACAGGCGCATAGGGCTTTTATATATACTGCCGTGGCTTATTGGACTTTTGATATTTACCATATATCCGTTTGTGACATCTTTAATATTGAGTTTTACAAATTACAATATTATTAATGCACCGCAATTTATTGGTATTCAAAATTACGTCAATATGTTTCATGACAGCACATTCTGGACGTCATTTACTGCAACACTGGAGTATGTTGTAATTACAGTACCGCTAAAGCTTATATTCTCGCTTTTTATAGCTTTTATCTTGAATTACAAGCTAAGAGGAATAAATTTTTACCGTACAGCGTATTATGTCCCATCGATTCTCGGCGGAAATATTGCTATAGCTGTTTTGTGGAAGTTTGTATTTGCAAATACAGGGCTTGTAAATCAGGTTTTGGGGGTATTTGGCATAAAACCAGTAGGTTGGTTTTCCACAGGTTTAGGAGCAATATTCACCATAAGCGCTTTAAGAGTATGGGAATTTGGCTCTACCATGGTTATTTTCTTGGCAGGTTTAAAAGACATACCGCAAGAGCTTTATGAGGCAGCTGCAGTTGACGGTGCAGGCAAGATCAAAACATTCTTTAAAGTCACCATACCGCTTTTGACACCTATAATATTTTTCAACTTGGTAATGCAGCTAATACAAGCTTTCCAAGAATTCAACGGACCTTACATGATAACGCAAGGTGGTCCTTTGTATAAGACGTATCTTTTGCCAATGATGATTTACGACAATTCATTTAAGTTCTTCAATATGGGATATGGCAGCGCTATATCATGGTTCCTCTTCATAATAATAATGATATTTACAATGTTCGTATTTTCATCGTCGAAGTACTGGGTGTTTTATTCAGATGAAGGAGGAGGCGAGTCATAATGAACAATGAGACAGCATTCAACAATGTAAACCTTAGGATGGATAAGGGGTATAGAAAGAGAGAGTTTAGGAGGAAAGTTAACTTAGCTGTGAGATATGCGATACTGACAATTGGCGCAATTATAATGCTGTACCCCATTGTCTGGCTTGTAGGAGCGTCATTTAAGACCAACAGCGAAATCTTTTCGTCAATAAGCTTCATACCAAAAAGGATAGATTTTACGCCGTATATAAAAGGATGGATAACAGGCACTCAGTACACATTTGCAACGTACTACTTGAATACTTTTAAGTACGTCATTCCTAAAGTGGTGTTTACAGTAATTTCATCTGTATTGACAGCATATGGTTTTTCGAGGTTTGATTTTCCGTTTAAAAAGCCTTTGTTTGCGATACTGATTTCAACGATGTTTTTGCCACAGATCGTTTTAAGGATACCCCTTTATCTGTTTTGGAAGCAATTGCATCTGCTGGATACATTTATTCCGCTGTACGCCAATGACATATTTGCAGCAGAAGCGTTTTTCGTGTTCATGATTATACAGTTTATGAGGGGAATACCAAAGGAGCTTGATGAAGCCGCCAAAATCGACGGATGCAATTCATTTACCATATTGACGAGGATATTGCTGCCGGTGATAACGCCAGCCATTGTGTCTGTAACCATATTTCAATTTATGTGGTCTATGAATGACTTCATGGGACCTCTTATCTATATCTCGACTGTCAGCAAGTACCCTGTCTCAATAGCTTTAAAGATGGCTATGGATGCTACGTCAGGCAACTTTGAATGGAACAAGATAATCGCAATGTCGGTTATAGCTCTTATACCTTCAATCGTAGTATTTTTCTCGGCTCAAAAGTACTTTGTTGAAGGTATATCTACAAGCGGATTAAAAGGATGATTCTTTAAAGAAAGAGTGATTCGATTGGAAGAATTAAAAGTAATATCAACTACATCTACCACAATTTCATTTGAATTGAAAAGTTCAAAGCCTTATTATTTAGAGAAAAAGTATCAGTTGTACGTTAATTCAGATTATATGGGCGATGTCGATAGGAGTGTGTGGACGGTAAAAAATTTACAGCCGAGCGGACAGTATGAAATTACACTAAAGAATGAAAAAACAGGAGAAAGATTAACTGTATTCCAACAGACAAAACCAGAGACAGCGTATATTAATGTAAAGGACTTTGGTGCTGTTGGTGACGGAAAGCGTCTTGATACTTTTTCTATACAAGCAGCCATAATGGCGTGTCCTGATGGAGGAAGGGTGTATTTTCCTGAAGGTGTTTACTTGATATACCCGATTTTTTTAAAAAGCAATATAACTATAGAATTAGGTAAAGGTGCTGTGTTATTAGGAGCAAAAGAGAGGGAAATGTACCCTATCCTTCCAGGGGAGATAGATAGCCAAGAATTTAAAAATGGCTATTTGGGATCTTGGGAAGGCGAAACAAATAATATGTTTGCAAGCCTCATAACTGGCATTTCTGTGGAAAATGTTAATGTAATAGGCGATGGTATTATAGACGGCAATTCCAGTTTTGATACATGGTGGTACGACGCAAAGGTTAAGAGAATCGCATGGAGACCGAGAACAGTTTATTTAAACAAGTGCAAAAACGTATTGATAGAAGGCATCACAATAAAGAATTCGCCGTCGTGGACGATACATCCTTTGATGTCACAAAACCTTAAATTTGTGAATTTGAACATTGAAAATCCGAAAGATGCACCAAATACTGATGGTCTCGATCCTGAGTCATGTAAAGATGTTCTCATTGTAGGCACCAGATTTTCCGTTGGTGATGACTGCATTGCCATAAAATCAGGAAAGTTGTCTGTAAGCCAAAAGCTTCCTATGCCATCGGAAAATCTTATCATAAGAAACTGTCTTATGGAATACGGTCACGGTGCTGTCGTAATAGGAAGCGAGATGTCAGGCGGTGTAAAAAATGTCCATGTAGAGAATTGTATATTTAGAAAGACTGACCGTGGCATACGCATAAAGACCAGAAGAGGCAGAGGTAAGACTGGAGTCATCGATGAGATACACGCTTCCAATATTAGAATGGAAGGAGTTTTGACGCCTTTTACAATAAATAGCTTTTATTTTTGCGATGCTGATGGCAATACTGAATACGTGTGGAGCAAGGAAAAGCTTCCTGTAGATGACAGGACGCCGTATGTCGGCAATATTTATTTAAAAGACATAACATGCATTGATACTCAGGTTGCAGCAGGATACATGTACGGGCTTCCTGAGAGAAAAATTGAAAGAGTAGATATGGAGAATATTTATGTAAACTTTGACTCGAATGCGAAGCCTGATTATCCTGAGATGCTTAGCTTTGTAGAAGAAATGTGTAGAAATGGATTTTACTTAAACAATATTAAAAAGTTGAAATTAAAAAATGTAATAGTAGAAAATGCGGCGACAGAGCCTTTTATAAAGTTAAATATCGATGAAGAATATGTAGAGTAAATATCAAAGAAAAGGGGCATTTTGATGAGGTATGTTGATGATAAAGCAGTAGATTTAAAGATAGCATACATTGGCGGTGGTTCTAAAGAATGGGCTAGAAAATTAATGTCTGACCTTGCACTTGAGGAGTCTTTGGAAGGAACAGTGTATTTATATGATATAGATGTGGAATCAGCCAGATTGAATGAGGCTATTGGAAACAAGTTAAACAGCCAGTGGAAATATAAATGCGTTTTAAGCATCGAAGAAGCTCTGAAAGATGCTGACTTTGTAGTCATATCAATACTTCCCGGTACGTTTAACGAAATGATGTCAGATGTTCATGCACCTGAAAAATATGGAATATATCAATCTGTTGGAGATACAACTGGTCCAGGTGGATTGTTTAGGGCTTTAAGAACGATACCTATATATGTTGATTTTGCTAACAAAATCAAGGAGTATTGTTCAAATGCTTGGGTAATTAATTATACAAATCCAATGGCGTTGTGCGTCAGAACACTTTATGAGACTTTTCCAGACATAAAAGCTTTTGGTTGCTGTCATGAAGTTTTTTCAACACAGTCTCTTATTACTAAGGCTCTTAAGGAAATGGAAGGAATAGAGTGCAAAAGAGATGACATCTATACAAATGTATTAGGAATTAATCACTTTACTTGGATAACAAAGGCCCATTATAAAGGGATAGATTTATTTCCTGTATATAGGAAGTTTGTAGAAAAGCATAAAGACGATGGATATGAAGACAGGGGCGATTGGCAAGACAGCTATTTTAATTCAGCAAATTTAGTTAAATTTGATTTGTTTGATAAATACGGTTTCATAGCAGCTGCAGGTGACAGGCACCTTGCAGAATTTACTCCTAAGGACTATTTAAAAGATCCAGAGACAGTGGAAAAGTGGAAATTTCACTTGACACCTGTATCATGGAGGATAAAGAATAGAGAAAATCTTATAGAAAAAAGTAGAAGAATTGCGAAAGGGGAAGAAGAATTTAAGGCTGTTCCTTCAGGTGAAGAAGGAGTGAAACAAATAAAAGCACTTTTAGGACTAGGCGACCTTATTACAAATGTAAATATTCCTAATAGAGGACAGATTGGAAATGTCGATTTTAATACAGTTGTAGAGACAAACTCTTTGTTTACGAAAGACGGAGTATACCCTATATTTGCTGGGAATATTCCCGATAGAGTAAAACTACTCATGGGACCTCATATATTGAATCAAAAGATGATTTTTGAAGCGGCAGTAAAGAAAGATAAAGATTTGGCGCTTCAGGCTATGCTAAATGATCCTATTGTCAATTTAACATATGAAGATGGTAAAAAGTTGTTTGATGAGATGATGGATAACACGAGGGAATATTTAAAGGATTGGCATTGATATAATATTAGAATTTTCATGGCATACACGACAGTATATTTTTTTTAAAGTAAAATGTTCACGTGTGCTAAAAATCGAACTAAGGAGGAAGAAAATGATGAGGTTATCGTCGAAGGTATATAAGGATTATAAAAGATACCCAGAGAAAGTCGTACAGTTTGGAGAAGGGAATTTTCTAAGGGCGTTTGCGGACTGGATGATTGATGAGATGAACGAAAAAGGTGTTTTTAATGGAAGCGTCGTCGTTGTGCAGCCTTTAAGAGGTGGATTGGTGGATAAATTAAATGAGCAGGATGGACTTTACACCCTCATACTTCAAGGAATAAAGGATGGAAAGGCTGAAAGGTCTTATAAGGTTGTAAACAGCATAAGTAGAGGTATTAATCCCTATGATGACTACGAGGCGTTTTTAAAGGTGGCTGAATCAGAAACGATAAGATTTGTGATATCCAATACTACAGAGGCAGGCATTGCATTTGATGAAAATGATACGTTTGATGCTATCCCACACAACAGTTTTCCTGCAAAACTCACTGCTTTCATGTACAGAAGGTATAAATATTTTAATGGCGGCAGTGATAAAGGGCTTATAATTTTTCCTTGTGAGCTTATTGACAGAAACGGTGAAAAGCTAAAAGAGATGGTTCTTAAGTATGTAGATTATTGGAATCTTGAAAAAGGATTTGCCGACTGGGTTTTGGAGAGGAACGTTTTCTGCACGACTCTTGTAGACAGGATTGTGACAGGATACCCAAAAGAAGATGCTTTAGAGATTGAAAAAGAGCTTTGCTATGAAGACAGCTTGATTGATGTAGGAGAGATATTTCACCTGTGGGTTATAGAGGGACCAAAATGGATTGAAAAAGAGTTTCCTGCGGGGGAGATAGGCTTAAATGTAAGATTTGTTGATGATGTGACCCCATATCGCGACAGAAAAGTGAGGATATTAAATGGACTTCACACTGCTATGGTGCCTGTGGCGTACCTTTATGGAATTGATACTGTTGGAGAAGCCATGGAGGATGATGTTGTAGGAAAATTCATTAAAGGTGTGGCTTACGATGAGATCATGAAGACATTGGATTTGCCGGAAGATGAAGTTAAAAAATTCATTGAAGAAGTGTTTGATAGGTTTAAAAATCCTTACGTTAAGCACTACCTTATGAGCATTGCTTTAAATTCCATGTCAAAGTTTGAGACGAGGGTCTTGCCTTCACTTCTTCAGTACGTAAAAGCATATGGAGAACTGCCTAAAAAACTGGTATTTTCCCTTTCTGCATATATAGAGTTTTACAAAGGGCAAAGGGGCAGTGAAGTTATACCATTAAGCGACGATCCTGACATTCTAAAGATGTATCAAGATCTGTGGAAAGACTTTGATGGCAGTTATGATGGAATAAAAAACATTGTAACAAATGTTTTAGCGTACGATAAGGTGTGGAAGATGGATCTAAACGGTGTAACTGGGCTAAATGATGCTGTTACTGAGTATCTGTATTCGATTGAGAAGAATGGCATAAAAGAGTCTTTAAAAGAGGTGCTGAAATAAATTATGAAAGATTTCATAAAAATAAATTCTTCAGACAATGTGGCTGTTGCTTTGAGAAATTTGAAAAAAGGCGATGTTATTCCGTTAGGCGATAAGGCATTAGTTATCGTTGATGATGTGCCAAAAGGTCATAAATTTGCTTTAAAGGAGATTAAAAAAAGACATGATGTTGTAAAGTACGGTTACTCTATAGGGCATGCACTTTCAGATATACCTGAAGGTGCATGGGTTCATACCCACAATATTAAAACTAACTTAGGGGATATTTTGAACTACGTTTATGACAAAAAAGAAGCTGTTGTGGCTAAAGAGCATGAAGAAACCATGACATTTAAAGGGTACAAAAGGAAAAGTGGCGATATTGGCATAAGAAATGAGCTTTGGATCGTACCTACGGTAGGCTGTGTAAATGGCATAGGAGAGATGATAATAGAAAGATTTAAAAGAGAAGTCAAAGTTGAAGGAATCGATGATATTCAGATATTTAAACACAGCTATGGATGCTCCCAGTTGGGAGATGACCATATAAATACCAGAAAAATTTTATCAGATATAGTGAAGCATCCAAATGCCGGCGGTGTCTTAGTCTTGGGTTTAGGCTGTGAAAACAACAACATACCTTCTTTTAAGGAAAATTTGGGCCAATACGATGAGGAAAGGGTGAAGTTTCTCATTGCCCAAGAAGTTGATGATGAGATCGAAGAAGGAGTGAGGCTCTTAAAAGAGCTGTATCAGAAGATGAAAGGCGATGTAAGAGTCGATATAGACATAAGTCAGTTGGTTGTTGGGCTTAAATGTGGCGGCTCTGATGGATTTTCAGGTATAACTGCGAATCCATTGTTAGGCGCATTTACAGATTTTATGGTATCCCATGGAGGTAGTGCAGTATTGACAGAAGTGCCGGAGATGTTTGGGGCAGAGCAGATTCTAATGGAAAGGTGTCAAGATGAAGATGTCTTTAACAGGACTGTCAACATGATAAATGGCTATAAGCAGTACTTTTTAGAACATCATCAACCTATATACGAAAATCCATCGCCTGGAAACAAGGCTGGCGGTATAACTACATTAGAGGAGAAGTCCTTAGGCTGTGTTCAAAAAGGTGGAAAATCAATCGTGGTAGATGTCTTAAATTATGGAGATACAGTGAAAAAGAGAGGACTTAATCTTTTGTACGGCCCAGGCAACGATCTTGTGTCTTCTACAGCTTTAGCTGCATCAGGATGTCATTTGATACTTTTTACAACAGGAAGAGGGACGCCTTTTGGCACATTTGTGCCTACTGTAAAGATTTCTACAAATTCAGAGCTTTATAGGAAGAAGAAAAATTGGATCGATTTTAACGCAGGAACGCTCATAGAAGATGAAGGGATAGATGTAGTCTTAGATAGGTTAGTAAACTATGTTTTAAAAGTAGCCAGCGGCGATAAAGTCAACAATGAGAAGAATAATTTCAAAGAAATCGCCATTTTCAAGTCAGGTGTGACATTGTAAATTTAAAAGCAAAGGTGAATGATGTGAGAATATTTTACTACATTTTGACATCTGATATTCTTCCTATATTTTTGATAATATTTATAGGATATGTCCTTGGCAGCAAGTTTAAGTTAGACGTAAATTCTTTTAGCAAAATAAATTTTTACGTTTTCGTTCCAGGATTTATATTTGTAAATATTTATACGACTAAGATTCCGCTAAACATGATGAAAGTGTTGGTATTTGCTATAACTATGCTTCTGGCAAATGTGGCAATCGGCAGCATTATAGCTAAGTTAAGAAATTATGACAAAGGCTATAAAAATGCTTTTAGGAATTCCATCATGTTCTACAACTCTGGCAATATAGGGCTGTCGCTTATAACACTTGTGTTTACTACGGGTCCGTATTTGATACATGGAAAGACTCCTTACGCCAATATGGCGATTACCGCACAGATAATGGTGCTTTTGATACAAAACATATCTACAAACAGCATAGGATTTTTTCTGGCCAGCAGTGCATCTATGGACTTTAAAGACAGCATGAAAAAGATATTTTCTATGCCAACAATTTACGCAATTCCAGCGGCTTTGCTTTTAAAACTGTTGCCTGTTGATTTGACAAAAATACCAATATGGCCTGCTGCTGAGTACATCAAAAACGCTTTTGTGCCTTTTGCACTTATATCTTTAGGTGCTCAACTTTCGTATACAAATATAAGCTTTAAAAACAAGGAAGTCTATTTATCAGCAGTCACAAGGCTATTAGGTGGCCCTATAATCGGATTTCTTTTAATAAAGATATTCGGTTTTTCTGGCGTTGTGGCACAGGCATTGATGATATCATCTTCTACACCTTCCGCAGTAAACACTGCTTTAATTGCCGTAGAATTTGATAATTGCAAAGACTATGCGTCGCAGTTAGTCATGGTTTCTACACTGCTTAGCACTATCACTTTGACTTTGGTCATTTATGTATCAAGGGTAATTTTTCCAGTTTGAATTTAGCTAAAAGGATGTTAATAGATGGTTATCAAAAAAGACATACTTAAACTTATTGGACCTATAATAACGGAGCAGACGTTTATAAGCTCCATGGGAATAATAAATACCATACTTGCCAGCAGACTTGGGAAAGAGGCGATTTCATCCATAGGGATGGCTGATTCTATAAATAACATTTTAATAGGATTCTTTTCGGCTCTTGCAGTTGGTGGCACTGTCGTTGTAGCGCAGTATGTGGGGCAGAAAAATCAAAAGGCGGCAAATGAAGCCAGCAAACAGATAATGTACTCCGGCGAGCTTATTACAATATTTATTACGATTCTAATATGGATTTTAAGGCATCCTATAGTGCTTTTGCTTTTTGGCAAAGCAGAAAAAATCGTATTTGACAATGCCATATTGTATTTAAGCATAAGCCTTGTAACATATCCATTTATAACAGCTCAGTTGGTAGCATTTGGGGTATTAAGAGGTGCTGGCGATACGAAAACGCCTATGTATATAAACGTGTTTATAAATGTCCTAAACGTCATATTAAGTTACGCATTCATATACGGCATAAAAATCGTTAATCTGAAAGGCTTAGGTGTGGAAGGTGCTGCAATAGGCATAGGATTGTCCAGACTCATTGGTGCTATAGTAGCATTGTATATCTTGATTAAAGGTACAAGTGTTGTGAAGCTTTACGATTTGTGGCACTACAGACCTGACATAAAAATGCTTAGATCTATCTTTAACATTGGACTTCCTGCCGGACTTGAATCGCTTTTGTTTAGCGGCGGTAAATTGATAACGCAAGTATTTGTTGTGCTTTTTGGCACTGCATCAATTGCAGCAAATTCCATAGGTTTTTCTGTACAGCAGATATTCAATATTCCCGGCAACGCTTTAAGCATAGCTTCTACTATAGTTGTAGGACAGGATATGGGCAGCGGCGATCCTGTAGCCGCAAAAAAGTCCCTTTACTACATGACTTGGCTTGCCAGTATATGTATGGGTATACTTGGTGCAGTGTCGTTTCCTTTTGCAAGATTTCTTGTATCTATATACACCACAAATCAGGATGTCATAGATATCGCTGTGAAAGTCGTGAGGCTTAATTTGGCTTGTATGGTTTTATGGTCATTGTCATTCGTGCTGCCTGCAGGCTTAAAAGGCGCAGGAGATGCCAAGTACACATTGATGACATCTATAATAGGCATGTGGGCCTTTAGGATAGTTTTAGGATATGTACTTGGAGTAGTGATGAAATTTGGACTTGTAGGAGTATGGATAGGCATGTTTACAGATTGGGCAGTAAGAGGCACTCTTTACCTTATAAGGCTTAGGGGTACCAAGTGGCAAAAAGCAATTGTGTAGAGGTGCATTTTATGAATTTAGGAATAAGGGCACATGATCTAATAGGATTATCCTTGGAAAGATTGCCTGAAGAGGTTTCGAAATTGGGACTATCTTCAGTCCAATTGGCTTTAAGTAAATCATTTCCAGAGCTTCACATCAAAAATGGAAGTTTGACACCGGGTTTGGCTAACTATATAGGCAGCCATTTCAGAAATCATAACATTCAAATAGCAGTGTTAGGATGCTATGTAAACATCATTCATCCAGATTTAAGCGAAAGGAGGTTGTTATTAGAGCTTTTTAAAGAACATTTAAGGTATGCAAGAGATTTTGGCTGCAGCATTGTTGCTACAGAGACAGGCAATGTGCATGAGAAGATGGGATACACGACTGATAATTTCACAGAAGAGGCTTACAATGAAGTGGTGAAAAGCGTATCTGAATTAGTTGAGGAAGCCGAAAAATTTGGAGTCATAGTAGGCATAGAACCTGGCGTCAACCATCCTATTTACTCTCCCAAAGTCATGAGGAGGCTTATAGATGATGTAAAGTCCAGCAATTTGCAAGTCATATTTGACCCGGCCAACCTTTTGACTGAGGAAAATTACAAAAGCCAAAAGATTATTTTTGAAGAGGCCTTTAAATTGTTTGGAGATAGGATTGTAGCAGTACATGCTAAAGATTTTTCGATAAATGAAGGAAAGTTTGAATTTGTGCCTGTAGGTGAGGGACTGCTGGATTACGAAACAGTATTCAAGTATTTAAAGGACACAAAACCGTATATAAACATCTTGATGGAAAACACAAAAGGCACATTTATAGAAAATGGGATTTCGTATCTTAAGGGTAAATATGAAATCATAGTCCAATAATTCCACAAAAACCACACAAAAAAATTTGGATTTTTGAGAGGAATTATTGGTTTTACGTCGAATATGTGTTAATATATAGATAGAAAAATGATTATCATTGATTTGATGATGAATTGGTATATGCCTTTAATATAGATGATAATTTTGTATAGGATGGTGTCATATGCTGGCTTCCACGAGAAGAAATAAGATAAAAGAAATACTCATGAAGGAAAAATCTGTGAAAGTATCTGAGCTTTGTGAGATGTTTCAAGTGTCAGATGAGACCATAAGACGGGACTTAGATGAGCTTGAAAGAGAAGGGCTTATAGAGAGAAACTACGGCGGTGGCGTGCTGAAGAAAAACATCGTTGTTCCTCCACTTTTATTCAGGATGGAAGAAAACATCGAAGAAAAAGAGAAGATAGCCAATAAAGCAATAGATGTGATTAAAGAGGGAATGAGTATTTTTCTTGATGCAGGGTCTACTACTTATCAGTTAGCACGGTATATTAACTACAAAGGCTTAAAGAACATCACGGTTATAACCAATGGACTTAACATAGCTGCCGAACTTGCAAGAAACACAAATATAACTTTACACGTGACAGGCGGAAATCTTAAAAACGTCAATTATTCTTTGATAGGTCCAGATGCTGTAGAGTACGTAAAAAAGTACAATGCTGACATTGCCTTTCTCGCAGCAGCGGGAGTGTCGTTAGAAAAGGGATTTACCACGTCTGATATCTTTGAGGCAGAAGTCAAAAGGTCTATGATTGGATCTTCAAGAACATCGATTGTCGTCGTCGACAGCAGTAAATTTGGCAAAGATGCTATGGTGTCATTTTGTAATATAGGTGATGTGGATAGGGTTATAACGTCAGGAGTGCAAAACATGGATGTGATAGATGATTTGAAAAATCATGTTGTAATAGATTTGGCTAATTAGCATGTTTTTCGATTTGAAAGGAGAGATGAGAAATGGTTGGAAATGTATCATCTGTGCTTAAAGAAAGTGGGTTTCAGATATATCCAGATTCTTTAAGGAAGCTTGGTGAAAACACATATATATTTGTGGTGAAAAAGCAAAAGGAAAAAATGATCGGCATACTGTCTAATGACGAGTTGAAGCTTAAAGAACCATACTTTTCAGAGAATAAGAAAATAAGCGATAACCTCCAATTTAATGTTTATTCTTTTACCTTCGATAACTATGTTACGCTAAACGGCAGATTTCATATAGGCCCTACTATATGCAGGGAAAATGCTTCGTTTGGCACAGGTGACAGGCTTGGGCTGGCAACAGCAGCACAGCTTGACGCTTTAAAAAAATTCAATGTATTCCCTATTTTGGCGCAGCAATCCCCAAGAGAGCTTGTAAAGACAAACAGGGATTTTAAAGATGTGCTTTTAAAAGTAGTATTGGGAGTTTTAGAGACCGGCTATATAGGCCATTATGGAGCTGATGCGGACCATATAAAGGATGAGAAGTACCTTTTAGAAGGCATAGATGCCGGTTACACCATGTACACGCTGGACTTAAGTGAACAGCTTTTTGATGTAAGCGGTGCAACACCATTAGAAATCAAAGAAAAAGCAAAGACATTGTCAGATGTAAGCAGAAAGATTGTGGAAGACTTTTCAGGCAAATCTCTAAATGTGGGTTTTGGTGGTCATTTAGTCTCAGAAGACGAGCTTTTAAAATCTGCAGTTGCATATGAGGCTGCAATGAAGTTTGTTGAGAAGGTTAATGACATCTTAAAAGAAAAACTTAACGACTTTGACCTTGAAATCTCTATCGACGAAGGCGGAAAAGTGACGACTTTGGAGGATCACCTTTTTGTAGCAGAGTATCTCCATCGGAATGGCATTCACTTTTTCAGCATAGCTCCTAAATTTCCTGGGGAATTTGAAAAAGCCATTGACTACGTAGGAGACGTAAATGAATTTGAAAGAGAGCTTAAAAAACATTACGATCTTACGAAGTTAATAGGCGGTTATAAGCTTAGCTTACATTCAGGCAGCGATAAATTTAGCATTTACAAGGTTTTCAGCCAGACAACTGAGAAGAATTTTCACATAAAGACGTCTGGCACAAGTTGGCTACAGGCTGTAAATCTCATTTACAAATCTGACAAGGAGTTCTATAGAGAACTTTACAAGATAGCTTTATCAAATCTGGAAGAAAGCAAAAAATCGTACAAGGTTTTGATTAAAAAGGATGACTTTAAAGATGAACCTGAGCTTGATAATCCAGAATTTATGATTAGACCAGAGATAAAGCAGCTTTTCCACATATCTTTTGGCGTTTTGCTTGACCTAAAAGGAAAAGAGATTAAGGATATGCTTTACGATTATGAAAAAGAACATTATAAAATGGTTTCTGATAACATAGAAAACCATTTGAAAGAAATATTCTATGAAAAATAAATCTTAGGAGGAGAAAAAATGGGTGTGAAAATAGCTATTGTAAATTCCAGTAGTTTTGGGAGAAATTTTCCTGAGCATTTAGAGAAGCTAAAAAAGTTTGGGGAAGTTGACAGGTTCCAATTTCCTTACGACATGCACGGCAAAGAATTGGCAGAGAAGCTTATGGGATATTCTATCATTGTTGCAAGCGTCAAGCCTTACTACGATAAAGAGTTTTTTGAGTATAAGGATAAAACGCTGCTTATCACAAGGCATGGCATTGGATACGATAATATCGACATAAAAAGTGCTCAAGAGAAAGGCACATACGTCACAAAAGTTGATGGGTATGTTGAAAGAGAAGCTGTAGCTGAGTCGGCTGTGACGCTTTTATTGGATGTGGTCAGGAAGGTAAGAGGAGCATCGCTTAAAGTGAAAGATGGCAAGTGGAGCGAAAGAGCCAGCTTCATGGGTGCAGAGCTAAGGGATAAGGTTATAGGCATAATAGGCATTGGCAATATAGGAAGCAGAGTTTGTGAAATACTCAGGTATGGGTTTAATGCAAAAGTTATAGCTTACGATCCGTACGTACCATCTGGTTTGATACGTGAAAGAGGTGCTGAGCCTGTAGAAACATTAGAAGAATTTTTAAAAGAGGCAGATATGATATCTCTAAATGCATCACTTAATAAGGGCAATTATCACATGCTATCATTTAAGCAGTTTTCTATGATGAAAGATGGTGTCTACATTGTGGATACAGCCAGAGGGGAGCTTATAGACAACGAGGCTTTGATGAAAGCTCTTGATGATGGAAAAGTGGCAGGTGTGGGATTAGATGTTATAGAAAACGAGCCTATAGACGAGAATCATCCACTTTTGAAATATGAGAATGTGGTGATAACTCCTCACATATCTGCATACACAAGAGAATGCTTAAAAGGCATGGGCGACAAAGTTGTATCAGACATAGAGAAAGTATTGAATGGCGAAGAGCCTGACGGAGTGATAAAATTATAGTCGTGGAGGATTAATATGGATAGGGGATTAGCTCTTTGTATAGATATAGGCACCACAAATCTTAAAGCAGGTGTTGTAGACAAGGAAGGAAATGTATTAAGCCTTTATAGGTGCGAGATACCGCTTTTTAAAGGGGACGACGGGAAAGCGGAACACGATCCTGAAGTCTTGTTTTCTACATTTGTGAAGGCGGCTAAAGAAGCGTCAAAAGGTTACGAAGATGCGATTTCACTTGTTATACCATCAACATACATGTTTGGTCTTGTACCTGTCGATGAGGATTTAAAACCATTGACGGGGATAATGACGCTTCTTGATACGAGGTCGAAAGAAACTTACGAAGAATTGCTAAACGATATTGACGTAAATGAGATGTACAAGAGGACTGGATTTGCTCCTACGTTTCATGCGCCGCTTTTTAAGATATATTGGCTTAAGAGAAAGAGGAGAGATATTTTTGAAAAATCAAAATACTTTTTAAGCTCAAAAGACTACATCATATCAAAGCTTTTAAATAAGCCGTATACAGAGCCCAGCATATCATCTGCCACAGGAATGATGAATATAAATACGCTTAAATGGGATAGCTACTCACTTGGTGCTTTAGGTATAGACGAGGATAGACTTCCTGAGATTGTGCCTTCAGATGTGATTTTAGCTGACCTTCCAGACAAATCGAAAGAGCTTTTAGGGATGAATGGGGATGTAAAACTGCTGCCTGGCGTGTACGACGGTGGTGCTGTAGGAATAGGCATTGGAGCATTTGACGATGGAGTTGGCGCAATAAACATAGGCACAACAGGAATGTTTAGAGTTGCGTATCCAGAAGCCGTTTTAGATAAAGAAGATTTAATGAGGCTTCAGACATACTACCTTTCATCAGGAAGGTGGTTTGTAGGAGCAGCTATAAACAATGCAGGCATAATTTTAAGATGGCTTAGGGACAATATCTTTAACATGAGTTATGATGAATTAACAAAGGAAGCATTAAATGCTGACACTTCCAATCTGTTTTTCCTGCCTTATATCACAGGAGAGAGGGACAAAGAGATTGGCAACATAGCTTCTGGCGTCTATTTTGGATTGAAAAACAGTCACACAAAAGGGCATTTGATAAAGGCAGGTTTAGAAGGCGTTGCATATTCATTGAGAATGCTTTTTGAGGCTGTAAAAGACAATAATATAAATATAAAAGAGATAAGAGCTGGAGGTGGTGGTACAAACTCTGAGCTTTGGATGGAAATTTTCTCATCTGTATTGGGACTACCTATAAAGGTGTCGAATGTGGAAGAACCTGAGCTATTAGGTTCAGCTTTGCTGGGCTTTTGTGCATTAGGAGTCTACAAAGATGCATTAGAGGCAACTTATAAGATGGTGAAGATTAAGAAAGTTTTCATGCCTCAAGAGGAAAAGGTCCAGCAGTATGAAAAGGGATTTCAATTCTTTAAACTTATGACAAGGGATCTCAAAAACTTGTTTGAGGTTCACAACAAACTATAAAAATTGGAGGTAAGAGAAATGAACAATATTGGATTGATAGGCCTTGCAGTAATGGGACAAAACTTGGCTTTAAACATAGCCAGAAAAGGCTACAGCCTTTCTGGGTACAACAGATCACATGAGACGACTGAGAAATTCATTAAAGAAAAAGTGAAAGATGAAAAGATCTATCCGTACTATGACATAAAGTCATTCGTTGAGTCTTTGGAAAAACCCAGGAAGATAATACTCATGGTGAAGGCGGGAAAGCCAGTAGATGACGTTATTCACGAGCTTTTGCCATACCTTGATGAAGGCGACCTCATAATAGACGGAGGAAATTCATACTTTAAAGACACTGACAGAAGAATAAAAGAGCTTAAGGACAAAGGGATACATTACTTAGGCATGGGTGTATCTGGCGGAGAATTTGGCGCATTAAACGGACCGTCACTGATGCCTGGCGGAACAAAAGAGGCTTACGAAATGGTAAAGGAGTTGCTTCTTAAGATAGCAGCAAAGACTGATTCTGGAGAATGCTGCACATATATTGGAAATGATTCTGCAGGGCACTTCGTAAAGATGGTGCACAACGGAATAGAATACGCTATAATGCAGTCAATATCAGAAGTGTACGACGTAATGAGAAAAGTCTTGAAACTCACCAGTGAGGAAATCGGAGAGATTTTTGAGAAGTGGAATAACGGAGAGCTTAATTCATTCTTAATGGAAATATCTTACAAGATAATGAAACACAAAGACGACAAGACAGGTAAACCTTTGGTAGAGCTCATACTTGATGAAGCAGAGCAAAAGGGCACAGGCAAGTGGACCGCAGAGACGTCTCTTGATTTAGGTATTCCTACGCCATCTTTAAATCTTGCTGTTGTCGGCAGAACTCTTTCCTTCTTTAAAGATGACAGGGTAAAGCTTTCGAAAATGGTAAGCAGAAACTACCCTGAAAATGCCTTAAATAAAGACGAAGTCGTAGAAGATTTGAAAAATGCGCTGCTGTTCTCAGTATTTTCATCATTTTCGCAAGGCATGTGGCTTATATCAGAGGCGTCAAAAGTCTATGGCTACGGCATAGACTTAAAAGAAGTTTTGAGAATCTGGAAAGGTGGTTGCATCATAAGGGCAAGGCTTCTGGACTTTTTGATGGAGATAATCACAGAAGACAATGCCAACTTGCTTCTTAACCCGAAATCCGTAAAATTCTTGGAAGAAAAAATAGATGCAGTTAAGAAGGTGACAAAGCTTGCTAAAGACAATTACATCCCTATGCTTACAGTAAATGCTTCTCTTGATTATTTCTATAGCATGTCAGAAGAAAACCTTCCTGCTAATTTGATACAAGGGCAGAGGGATTTCTTTGGTGCACACACTTACAAGAGGATTGACATGGATGGAATATTCCACACCGAGTGGCAGCAGGATTAAAATGAGGGGGATTAATTTATGAAATTAAGAAGGACCGAACTAAAGGATATAAAAAAATGGGAAGATGCAGGCATAAAGCTTCCGGAGTTTGACGTAGAAAAAGTAATTGATGTCACATCTAAAAGGCCTACATGGATTCACTTTGGCGCAGGCAACATATTCAGAGGGTTCATAGCAATGCTTATGCAAACCCTCTTGAATAAAGGTCTTATAGACACAGGAATAATTGCAGTCGAATCTTACGATTTTGAAGTCTCTGAGAAGATATATAAGCCTTACGACAATTTGGGATTGAGAGTCATCATGAATGCCGATGGTACACTGGAAAAAGAAGTCGTAGGAAGCATTGCCGATATTGTAATGGCAGATCCATCAAACGAAGGTCAATGGTTTAAATTAAAGGGTATTTTCAAAAATCCATCACTGCAGATAGTAAGCATGACAATAACAGAGAAAGGCTATAATCTTAGAGATTTCTCAGGCAATTTTATAAAAGAAGTCACAGAAGATATTGAGGATGGTCCTGAGAAGCCGAAAAACGTAGTGTCAAAGCTTACTTCTCTGGTTTATTCAAGGTACAAAGATGGTGAACATCCACTGGCACTTGTAAGCCTTGATAACTTCTCAGGAAATGGCGATAGACTTAAAAGTGCAGTTATGACTATAGCGGAAGAATGGGCGAAGAAAAGCTATGTAGAAGATGGATTCCTTAAATACTTAAGCGATCCGTCGAAAGTTTCTTTTCCTCTTAGTATGATCGATAAAATCGTCCCAAGGCCGCATGAGATAGTCAAGAAATCTCTTGAAGATAGTGGCTTAGAGGATATGGACATAATAACAACTTCGAAAAATACCGTAATTGCGCCTTTTGTAAATGCGGAAAGAGCTCAATACCTTGTCGTAGAAGATAAATTTCCAAATGGGCGCATGAAGTTAGAAGAAGCTGGAGTGATATTGACAGATAAAGAAACTGTTGAAAAAGTCGAAAGGATGAAAGTCACCACTTGCTTAAATCCGCTTCACACAGCATTGGCCATATACGGATGCCTTTTGAACTACAAGACGATTGCTGATGAGATGAAAGATAGTTGTCTTAAAAAGCTTGTTGAAAAAGTGGGATATGTGGAAGGCATGCCTGTTGTCATAGATCCTAAAGTGCTTAATCCAGAAGAATTCATAAAAGAAGTAATCGAAGTAAGGCTGCCAAATCCGTATATGCCTGATACGCCACAGAGAATTGCTACAGATACATCGCAAAAGATGGGTATAAGGTTTGGAGAGACGATAAAATCATATATGCAAAGAAGCGATCTTGATGTAAAAAGCTTAAAGTATATACCATTAGTCATAGCAGGATGGTGTAGGTATTTGATGGGTATTGACGATAACGGCAATGAGATGACCTTAAGCCCAGATCCGCTTCTAAATGATTTAAAATCCCATGTGTCAAATATAAAATTTGGGGACGTAGAATCAGTTAAGAACAACCTAAGGCCTATTTTATCAAATAAACAAATATTTGGACTCGATTTGTACGAGGCAGGAATAGGCGAAATGATAGAAAGCTACTTTAAGGAACTTATATCTGATACCGGCGCAGTGAGAAATACTCTTAAAAAATACCTTGAATGCTAAAATAATATGGTTAGTGCAGAGGACGATTTCTTCTGCACTTTTTATTTGCGCAAAAATAAATTATAATAAAAGAAAAAATAATAATAACGGTGGTGTTGAAAATGGATAATACTTTGAAGAAGAAGGTATTGGACATTATTGAAGAGTTACCTGAAGATAAGATCGCAGAAGTAATTGATTTTATTGAATTTTTAAAATTAAAAGATGAAGCAGAAGATGATGAAATACTTAATGATAAAGAATTGATGGAATCTATAGAAAGAGGATTAAAAGATATAGAAAACGGCAATGTGTATGACTTTGAGGACGTGTTCAAAGGTGTATAAAATTCAACTTTATTATAAAAAGGGTGGATTAGTTTGGTTAACATAAGAGATGTGGCAAAATACTGTGGAGTCTCAGCCATGACTGTATCGAGAGCATTGAATAACAGCGGCCAAATATCAAAAGAGACGAAAGAAAGAATATTGAAAGCTTGTGAAGAATTAGGATACAGGCCTAATTTTGCTGCCAGAAGCCTCGTCACAAAGAAAACTAACATGATAGGACTCATTATACCTGATATAACAAATCAATATTATTCACAAGTAAGCAAAGGTGTCAGCTCATATCTAAGCCTTCATGGTTATGGGCTTTTGCTTTGCAATAGCGACAGAAAAAAAGAAGAGGAAAAAAGGTATCTCGACTTTTTGGCAGGAGGCAGAGTTGACGGCATAATTATTTTTCCTGTAAAGCCAAAGAAAGAGGATTATGAAGGAATTTTAAAGGAAATACCGCTTGTTATGGCAGATAATTATGTGGATGGGCTTAATGCAAACTTTGTCGGCAATGATAACTATCATGGAGCATCAGAGGTAATACGACACATGGTAAAACAAGGATTCAAAAAGATTGGGGTTATACTTGGACCAACAAGCTCCAGTGCTTCAAATGAAAGATTGAGAGCATACAAAGATGTGCTGGCAGAAAATAACATAGAATACCTAAGTGACATTGTATTAGAAAGCGATGCCACATTTGATGATGGATTTAACTTGGCAAAAGTTCTAATTGAAAAAGGCGTTGACAGTATATTTGCCATAAATGATACTGTGGCATTAGGAGTAATAAAGTACTGCTATTTAAACAACATTAATATACCTTATGATATAGGTATTGCAGGATATGACAATATTCAGCAATCGTCCATGTTACCTGTCCCATTGACTACGGTGGATCAAAACGGAAGCCGAATGGGAAAAGTAGTCGCAGAAACGATGTTGAATCTATTAACAGGCGGCGCGATAATTTCGAAGAAAATAATTCTCAAACCACAGCTTGTGATAAGAAAATCTTTAAGGGAAAGTTGATAGTGTCATTGACTATTTCCAAGATAAAGAGTATACTTTATTTAGACGTTACGTTAACGGTAACAGAAAAATCAGGAGGGATTTTTATGGAGATAAGGTATGCGAGTCATTATGAAGACGTTAAGCACTATGATACATCTGAATTGAGAAGACATTTTTTAATCGAAAATCTATTCGAGACAGGTAAGATTAATATGATCTACAGCCATGTAGATAGGATAATCGTGGCAGGTGTTGTACCGATAAATGAGGTGCTTCGCCTTGAGACAAGCAAAGAATTAGGGACAGATTATTTTTTGGAGAGGAGAGAGATGGGCATAATTAATATAGGCGGAACGGGCATCGTGAATTTAGATGGCGAAAAGTATGAGCTAAAAAATAGCGATGGATTGTACGTCGGCATGGGGGTAAAGGAAGTAAGCTTCGAAAGTGTAGATATTTCAAAACCTGCGAAGTTCTACATCAATAGCGCTACAGCTCATAAAAGCTATCCTACGGTCAAAATAGGTTTAAACGATGCAAATAAAGTAAAAGCAGGCACTGATGAGGAGTGCAATAAGAGGACTATAAATCAGTATATCCACCCTGCGGTATGCCAAAGCTGTCAATTAGTGATGGGCATGACCATATTAGAACCTGGTAGTATATGGAATACAATACCGTGCCATACCCATGACAGGAGGATGGAAGTCTATCTTTATTTCAATATGGACGAAGATAATGTTGTATTTCACTTTATGGGTACACCAAATGAGACAAGGCATATTGTCGTTAAAAATGAGCAAGCGGTCATATCACCAAGCTGGTCGATTCACTCGGGCGTAGGTACAAAGAATTACACATTTATATGGGGAATGGTAGGCGAGAATCAGGCATTCACAGATATGGATACTATACCTACAAAAGATCTAAGATGAGGAGGTTAAATCATGTACAGCATTAATGACTTTTCAATGGACTTTTTCAGATTAGATGGAAAAGTAGCAATCGTAACGGGTGGCAATACAGGATTAGGACAAGGGTATGCGGTGGCATTGGCGAAAGCCGGTGCTGACTTATTCATAGTTACCCATAATGACCGCTTTGATGAAACGAGAGATCTTATCGAAAAAGAAGGGAGAAAGGTAGAATTCTTTCAGACAGATTTATCGATCAGAGAGAATATAAATGCAGTTGTAGACAAATGTCTTGAGTTTTATGGTAAGATAGACATACTTGTAAACAATGCAGGTACAATAAAAAGGTCTCCTCTACTTGATTATAAAGACGAAGACTGGAAAGCAGTTCTCGACATAAATTTGAATGCAGTGTATTATTTAAGCCATGAAGTAGCGAAGGTAATGGTTAAACAAGGTGGCGGGAAAATCATAAACATAGCTTCGATGCTTTCGTTTCAAGGCGGAAAATTTGTGCCGGCATATACGGCATCAAAGCACGGGGTTGTAGGAATTACAAGGGCTTTTGCAAATGAATTGGCAGATAAAAACATACAGGTAAATGCAATAGCCCCAGGATATATTGAAACCAACAATACTGCTCCAATAAGAGCTGATGCAAGCAGGAATGCCGAGATACTTTCGAGAATACCTGCAGGGAGATGGGGACATCCGTTTGATGTGATGGCAGCATTAGTGTTTTTGGCAAGCAAAGCTTCAGACTATGTAAACGGACACGTATTGGCTGTTGATGGAGGCTGGCTTGTAAGATGATAGGAGAATGGCATGGCAAAAACCATGCTTTTTTTAATGCACTTTATAAAAAAATTTAATTAAATACTTGACGTCCGACTATAAAAATGATACAATTTATCTCAAGATGAGAAGCTGTTTTTGTGAATGATACACAACAGAATTTTATATTTATAAGATTAATTAGAATATTTAATTAAGTGAGGTGTTGTATGCGTTTAAATAAGTTAATGTTTTTAATTAATTATTAAGTTTGATTATGACAAAATATTAATATCTTTGCATTGAAAAAGTTTAAAATATCAACTAATATTCTGTAACAGAAGGATATTTGAATCATTTTCAACTTTATGGAAACATTGAAAAACCAAGAAATGTTTTTGATTAAGTAAACGTAAAAATTTAATTTTTGAAAGAAGGTGATATGCATTAGCAGCCAATGTCTAAGCGTTTACTGTCTAAATTTTTACAAAATACATTAAAAAGAAGGGAGAATTTATTTATGAAAAAAGTTTTAACTTATTTAGTTTTAGTAGTTCTTGTTCTTTCAGCATTGCTCACAGGATGCGGAAATACAAGCAGTAATACTTCATCAAACAATTCATCAAATAGTTCACAGCAATCAAGTAAGACAACTTCTACTTCAAGTAGTAGTAAACAGCCCAATATAGGTGTAGCAATATACAAATTCGACGATACTTTCATGACAGGTGTTCGTAATGCAATGGTTGCAGCGGCGCAAGGTAAGGCAAATTTAAACATGGTTGATAGCCAGAATTCACAACCTACACAAAACGATCAGGTAGATCTTTTCATAACTAAAAAGATGGATGCACTTGCAATAAACCCAGTTGATAGAACTGCAGCAGGTACAATTATTGACAAAGCAAAGGCTGCTAACATTCCTGTAGTGTTCTTTAACAGAGAGCCTTTGCCAGATGATATGAAAAAATGGGATAAAGTTTACTATGTTGGTGCTAAGGCAGAACAATCTGGTATATTACAAGGACAAATAATGGCAGACTATTGGAAGTCACATCCAGAAGCAGACAAAAACCATGACGGTGTAATGCAATATGTTATGCTGATGGGTCAACCAGGACATCAAGATGCAATATTACGTACTCAGTATTCAATACAGACAGTTAAAGATGCAGGAATAAAGGTTCAATGTTTAGCACAAGATTATGCAAACTGGGACAGAGTTACAGCCCATGATAAAATGGCTGCTTGGCTTTCATCATACGGAGATAAGATTGAAGCTGTATTCTGCAACAACGATGATATGGCGTTGGGAGCAATTGAAGCTTTAAAATCAGCAGGTTATTTTACAGGAAATAAATATATACCTGTTGTTGGTGTTGATGCTACAGCACCTGGAATACAGGCTATAAAAGATGGAACATTATTGGGAACTGTATTAAACGATGCTAAGAATCAAGCAAAGGCTACATTTAATATCGCTTATGAATTGGCGCAAGGTATAACACCTACAAAAGACAATATTGGATATGACATTACAGATGGAAAATATGTCTGGATACCATACAAAAAGATCACAAAAGACAACATAAGTGATGCAGAGCAATAATAACTAAAATCATAACTTGTAAAGCAGGGATATTAAAATATCCTTGCTTTACAAAATTTTATTGATTATTATACGATGACGAAAGTCAGGAGGCATTGATAATGAATGCAAATGAGTTTATTCTTGAGATGAATAATATTAGCAAGGAATTTCCGGGGGTAAAGGCTCTTGACAACGTGACATTAAAAATTCGTGCTGGAACGGTCCATGCGATAATGGGGGAAAATGGAGCAGGAAAATCGACGCTTATGAAATGCCTTTTCGGCATATATAAGCCAGATTCTGGTGAAATCATATTAGACGGAAATAAAATAAATATTAGAGATTCTAAAGAAGCTTTAAACCATGGTATATCTATGATACATCAAGAGCTACACCCTGTGAGATTTAGAAATGTTATGGAAAATATCTGGCTTGGACGTTTTCCGATGAAAAATTATGGAATTGTTAAGCTGGTAGACGAAAAAAAGATGTACGAAGATACAGAAAAGCTTTTAAAAAGTATAGATGTGGACATAAAACCGACTGAAATCGTCAGAAATTTATCTGCATCTAGAATTCAGTATATAGAGATTGCAAAGGCATTATCGTACAATGCAAAGATAATCATAATGGACGAACCTACATCTTCATTGACTGAAAATGAAGTTGACCATCTTTTTAATTTGATTAAAAATCTTAAAAAGAATGGTGTAGCCATAATATACATTTCACATAAAATGGACGAGATATTCCAAATCTCAGATGAGGTTTCCATAATGAGAGATGGGAAAATGGTGGGAACGTGGAATGCCAGTGACTTGACGGAAGACATGATAATATCAAAAATGGTTGGCCGTGAATTGACAAATAGATTTCCAGTAAGAGATGTTCAACCTGATGGTGTAGTATTGAAAGTTGAAAATTTATCGTCACCGTTTCCTAAGTCGTTTAGAAATGTATCATTTGAACTTAGAAAAGGTGAAATTTTAGGTATAGGTGGATTAGTTGGTTCTCAGAGGACGGAATTAGTGGAAGCATTATTTGGACTTAGATCGATTGAATCAGGGAAAATATATATCCATGGCAAGGAAGTTTTAATAAAATCGCCTATAGATGCAAAAAAATATGGCATGGCTTTATTGACAGAGGAGAGAAGGTCAACTGGTATCTTTCCTGAGCTGAATATATTAGAAAATTCAACTATTGCAAATATAAAGAAATACAGAGGTAGTTTCATGCTTTTAAATGACAAAAAAAGAAAAGATGATACTAAAAAAATGGTAGATACTTTGAAAGTTAAAACACCTTCGCTAAGAACGTTAATAAAAAATCTTTCGGGCGGTAACCAACAAAAAGTTCTTTTGGCAAGATGGCTTCTCACTTTACCTGAAATACTTATCCTTGACGAGCCAACGCGTGGCATCGACGTTGGTGCTAAGTATGAAATCTATACAATCATGAATGAACTTACGAAAGAAGGGAAAAGCATAATCATGATTTCATCGGAGATGCCTGAGCTTCTTGGTATGGCTGATAGGATCATGGTCATGTGTGAAGGACATTTGTCTGGCATTTTGGACAAGAAGGATGCGACAGAAGAAAAAATAATGAGATTGGCAAGTAAATATACAGATTAACACGGAGGAGATATGGATGCAAAATAAGTTTAAAGATTATTTATCACAATATGCAATTTACTTTGTCTTATTATTACTTATTATAGTAATTGCTATTAAAAATCCTGCTTTTATTTCATTAAGGGTTCTTAGAGATATATTATCACAAAGCTCTACAAGGATAATTGTTGCACTTGGTGCTTCGTTTGCTATCTTAATAGGTGGTGCAGATCTATCAGCAGGCCGTATGGTAGGCTTTGCTGCTGTGCTTTCGGCATCTTTGCTTCAAACAGCTAATTATCCAAATAGGTTTTTTCCAGGATTGCCGCAATTGCCTATAATTGTACCGCTTTTGCTAACAATAGCTGTCGGTTTCATATTCGGATTATTGAATGGCTTTGCGATATCGAAATTTAGTATACCACCTTTTATTGCTACATTAGGTTCAATGGTAGTCATTTATGGTGCTGATAATATTTATTTTAGTCAACCACCGAATAATTCACAGCCGATTGCTGGATTAAGGAGTGATTTTACTAATATAGGCACAGGAAGTATATTCGGAATTCCATATTTGATTATTATTGCAGCCGTTATGACTATTATAATGTGGATAATTTTAAATAAGACTAGCTTTGGAAAAGATTTATATGCAATTGGTGGAAACAGAGAAGCAGCAATAGTATCTGGTGTTAATGTTAGACGCAGAATCTTATTGATGTTTGCGATAGCAGGTGCTCTTTATGCACTGGCAGGTTTTTTAGAAGCAGCAAGGACAGGTGGAGCTACCAGTGAATACGGTAATATGTATGAATTGGACGCTATAGCTGCCTGTGTTGTTGGTGGATGGTCAGTATCTGGTGGTGTAGGAACAATACCAGGAATAATAGTAGGTGTGTTTATATTTACAGTCATTAACTATGGTTTGACATTTATAGGTATGAATCCTTATTGGCAATTAATTATTAAAGGTTTGATAATTGCTTCAGCAGTTGCTGTAGACATAAGAAAATATTTAGCAAAAAAATAAAATCAAAGAATATGGGAAGCTCTCTTTTGATATTTTCAAAAGAGAGCTTTTTAAATGTATATTTTTGTAATTTTTATTTAAAAATAAACAAGGTTATATTTTTTCTTTTTTTACAAACAATATTGATTGGGGAGGCGCATATTATGAATGGAAGAACTACAAGTTGGGTTGTTACTGGTGTTGGAGCCGCTGTGACGGCTGCAGGACTTATGACAGGTGGAATGCTGGGTGCTGGAATTACTGGCTTTGGATTGGCTCACGTCGTATTAGGAGTTTTAGACATGTTTAGACCGACAGTACAAAGATAGCACAATATCTCCTCAGTTTTTTGCTGAGGAGATTGTTTTTATTGCAATAAAATTTCAAATGCGATTATTGTCCAAAAATTTAAAAAATGATTGACAAATCCATTTTATTGCTGTATAATGATAAAAAATAAAAGATTCTTCGATGATCAGGAATAGTAGCTTAAGCGACTAATACAAGCGAGTCAGGGATGGTGTGAGCCTGATTATTATAGCTTTAGCGAATGGGCCTGTGAGATGTGAGGTGAAGTGTAGTAGCCGAGCCGGTAAACACCGTTATATGTGATGCACATGTTGGTGTGCTTAGAGATAAGACATATTGTCTTAATAAGGGTGGCACCGTGGAAGCATAGCCTTTCGCCCCTACATTTGGGGTGGAAGGCTTTTTAATTTGCATTTTTTAAGAAGGGGGGTGAAGAGTTTGGATACAAGAAAGACGTTGAGAGAGTTTGTACTTTGTGCACTGCTTATGGCTATTGGTGTAGTGCTGCATTTTATCACACCTGCTTTCATGCTAAATATGAGGCCAGATTTTATGCTTTCAATGCTTTTCATATCACTGATGATCGTTGACGATCTAAAAATCAATTATGTAACAGCGATCATCGCAGGAATATTGACGGCATTGACAGGATCTATGCCTGGGGGACAGATTGCAAATCCAATTGATAAACTTGTCACATCTACAATCATAATTTTGATGCTTAAAGTGTTGAGAAATAGAATAAATGATGGAATTATCGCTGGAGTAGTTGGTATCATAGGGACAATCATTTCAGGTTCTGTTTTTTTAGGCGTTGTATCAATTGTAGCAGGACTGCCGGGTCCATTTTACCTATTGATGTTGACGGTTGTAATACCTACAGCAGTAGTAAATACTATAGTTACAGTCATTGGATACTACATCATAAAAAAAGTCTCCAGGTCCACACTTGCTATAAATAAATAGCACTTTGACATATATTAATCCTCGAAAGAGGATTTTTGTTTTTGTGTAGAATAAAAAATATTGTGTGACATTAACTTAATATGTGGCTATTGAAAAATTTCAATCCCTGTTGTAATATTTAGGGGTAGGGGGCAAGAGATAATTATGAAAACGTTGCATAGCATCTTTAAGTTCTTTAAGAAAAATATAATATTGATATTGTTAACGCTAATTGCAATATCAAGTATTTTTTTATATAAATTTCAGCAGATCGAAGAACCTGTTTTATCAGGTAAACCGTTATATCACTTTTATTTAGTAGCACAAAATTCAGTGGATCCGTTTTGGAAAGAAGTGCAAAAAGGTGCGGAAGATGCTGCAAAATACTACAACGTCGCTGTCGAATTTAATGCTCCAAAGTTTAATAATATTGACGAAGAATTAGAGTTTCTTGATATAGCAGTTTTATCAAAAGTAGATGGTATTATAACACATGTTTCATATGATGGGGACTTCAATACGTTGATAGATGAAGCGTATGCAAACAATATACCTGTTGTTACGATTGAAAATGATTTAAAAGACAGCAAAAGGAAATCTTTTGTAGGTGCCAACAGCTTTATTTTGGGAGAAGAAGCTGGAAAGCTTATGAAACAGTCTACAGGAGGCAAAGCCAATATAGCTGTTATCATGAGCAATGATGTAGGAAATGACACAACAAGCCAGAACTTAAAACTGAATGGATTCTTAAGCATTATAAACAGTGTACCGGGTATGAAAGTTTCAAAAGTATATACGTCACAGTTAGGTGCTTTAAGTGCAGAAGAAATAACTCAATCCATCATAAATAGCAACAATGGTATAAATGCTTTGTACATTACAGATTCTGTGGATACAATTGGTGCCGCACAAGTGGTGGTGGATTTCAGCAAGGTAGGTGAAATATCTATAGTTGGGTATGGTGATACACCTGATATATTAAGGTACGTTGACAAAGGCATAATTTACGGTACAGTTGTGAGCGATCCATATAAGATGGGTTATGAAAGCATTAAAGCCATGATTGAGATCAAAAAAAATAACAATGTTTCTACTTTTATAGACACAGGTGTAAATATAATAACTAAAAGCAATGTAAAAGAGTATGAGGATAAGATAAAACAAAAAGATTAGTAGGTGTTATGGTGAATAAGAGTTTATTTCAGTTTAAAGGAATAAGAAGAAAAATATTTGCACATCTTTTGATAACTATACTTATTATGGGGATTACAAGCATATACTCTTATTATAATGCGAAAATTGTAATAGACAGGTTAAAGTCTATTTTTACTGATTATGTGTACTTAAACAGTCTAAATAACGACATAAATTCTCTGGAGACAGAAGTTGAGAACTATCTTTCCACAAAATCTTCCGATTCGCTTCTAAATTATTATACCATTAGCAACAAGCTAAACAATAGTGCTGAAGACATGATGAGCATATCAGCATATGATAATGACAGCCTCATGCAAAAGGACATTGGCAATATGATAATAAGCCTTCTATCTGAGACAGATAAAGCTGTAAATGCCAAGAGAGGCAGAATAAGCAGCGAATATATAGAGTATTTCACAAGAGCTAATAAAATAAATGATTATATAAAATTGTACATCAATAATTTAATGTACAATAAACTTCAGGAAGGTACAATAAAATACAACAAAATATCTAAGAATATGGTTTTTATAAGCTTTTTAAATATTTTTCTGATAGCTATATCTGTGGTTTTAAATATCGTGTTGGGAATTATATACACTTATAGGATAACAAAGCCGATTTCAGAGTTATCTGACACAGCATTGAGGATTTCAAAAGGGGATTTTGACATAGATCCAATTAAAATAAAGACAGATGATGAAGTTAATATCTTGGCTGATGCTTTTAACAATATGGTTACTAACATTAAAAATTATATAGATGAGATAAAAATGCAGGCTAAAGTAGAAAAGCGTCTTAAAGAACAAGAGATGCAGAACCTTAAGATGAAAAATATCTTGAGAGAATCGGAATTAAAGGCACTTCAGTCCCAGATAAATCCACATTTTTTATTTAATACTTTAAACGCAGCATCACAAATTGCTATGATGGAAGGCGCAGAAAAATCATCTGAATTTATAGAAAAGGTGGCGGATCTTTTCAGGTACAATCTCAGAAAACTTGATAAACCAGTTACGCTGAAAGAAGAAATAGACAATGTGTTTAATTACATGTACATTCTAAAGACAAGATTTGGCGATAAGGTGGAATTTCAGGCGGACATAGATGAGAAACTTTTAGATGTAAAAGTGCCTTGTACAATTGTTCAGCCTGTTGTTGAAAATGCATTCATTCATGGTATAGAAGACATGGAGGGAGATGGCCATATAAAGATAGAGATTAAAAGAGTAGGAGATAGTATTCATATTGATGTCATAGACAACGGTATGGGAATGTCTAAGGAAAGTATTGATAAGATTTTGGCTGCGGATGATCCTGACAACGATGAGAATAAGCATGTCACAGGCATTGGAATGCACAATGTGATAAACCGCTTAAGGCTATACTACAATAAGCCCAATATAAGTGATGTCATAGAGATAGAAAGCCGCATAGGATATGGAACAAGGGTGACTTTAAAGATTCCTGATGGAAGGGGTAGTGCAGCATGATAAAAATACTTATAGCAGATGACGAGCAGATAGTGGTGGATTCTGTAAAATTTGTCATTGATAATAACTGTGATGATGTGGAAGTTGTAGATTTTGCAAAATCGGGAAGAGAAGCCATAGAAAAAGCTAATATGTTAAAACCTGATGTTGTATTCATGGACATAAGAATGCCTGGCATAGATGGCATAGAGGCAATTAAGAGAATTAAGGAAAGCCACAATGATATAGAGTTTGTCATAATCACAGCTTATGATTATTTCAACTATGCAAAAGAGGCAATAAACCTGGATGTAGTAGACTACCTTTTAAAACCGCTAAATAAAAACAAGGTCATAGATACAGTCAAAAAAGTCAAAAGATTGGTAGAAAAAAAGCGCGAAGATATGGCAAAAGAATTAGAAATGAAGGAAAAAATGACAGCGATACTGCCATATATTGAAAATGAAATGATATATTCCTTATCATCGTCTAATTTTAAACAGGAAGATATTGATTTTTATGGAAATATATTTAATATTAAATTGGATATGGGTTTTGCCGTGGTCGTTTTGATTGATAAAGACAGTACAGATTCGGATATCTTTATGGGAAATGTTAAAGTGCACGAAAAGCTGATGCACCTTAAAGAATATATAAAAAGTTTAAGAGATTGCCTTGCAACTATTTTGCTTGACAGGATAATAGTCTATGTTCCTACAGTAGCTTATGATGATCTATATATAATTAAAAATGATTCAATTAGCTTTTGCGAAATGATTTTAAAAGAGATGAGAAACATCGAGATAGGAGTCAGAATAGGCATAGGCAGACCGTATGAGACAGCTTATTTTTCGAAGTCATATGATGAAGCTTTATTTGCCATAAAGACAGGTTCTGACGCTATAACACATTTTGATGACATTAAGTT
Organism: Thermoanaerobacterium thermosulfurigenes; assembly: GCF_051201035.1. NCBI lineage: Bacteria > Bacillati > Bacillota > Clostridia > Thermoanaerobacterales > Thermoanaerobacteraceae > Thermoanaerobacterium > Thermoanaerobacterium thermosulfurigenes. The sequence goes on along the minus strand of NZ_JBPODR010000004.1, from coordinate 63,224 downwards.
ATCTGAAACAAAAGAACTTGATTTAAATTATGATACGGCTGAGCTTGTAGAAAATATCATATCCAATAGCATTGACGGAGCTTTAATTAATGTCAACAGTATTTTTAAAAAATTGCAACATAATTATGAAGATAGTATAGAAATGATTAAATCGAAGGTATTTAGCCTTCTTATTGAAGTTATGACTAAAATCAACACGTACTGTGATGTTACGTCAGTATTAGAAGAAAATTTGATTATTGATATTTTAAAGGCCGACGAAATAGATAGCCTAAAAGGCATGTTTTCAAAATTTGTATCAAACGTTATAACGAAATTGCACAAAAATAGGGAGAAATACTACACAGGACTTATTGCAAAGGCTATTGATTATATAAATGAAAATTACCATAAAGATATAAAACTTTACGATGTGGCCCAGATGCTAAGCATAAGCTATCACTATTTCAGCAAGATGTTTAAAGAAGAGACAAATTGCAATTTTGTTGATTACATCACTCGAGTAAGAATAGAAAAGGCGAAAGAGTTTTTGCAGGACGAAACCACAAGTGTAAAGGAGGTTTGCTTTAAGGTAGGATACAATGATCCTAACTATTTTAGCAGGATATTTAGAAAGGAGACAGGCATGACTCCTACAGATTACAAAAATAGAGTATCAAAAGGAGGTGTTGCGTTTGAAAGTTAAACTAAGAGATGTGATATTAGTGCTGCTTACGTTGATATTGATAGTTCTTCTGGTGTTATTAGGAAACAGGATATACAAATATTATGAAACTAACAAATATGTCGACGATACAAGTGATAAAAATGTGATAAAGATAGGATTTTCTCTTGGCACTTTAAAAGAAGAAAGATGGGTAAAGGATCGGGATATATTCATGGCAAAAGCGAAAGAGTTGGGAGCAGAAGTTTTTGTGCAAAATGCAAACAATGATGACGAGGATCAGATAAAGCAAGTGAGATATTTGCTGGACAAGAAGATTGATGTACTTGTTATTGTTCCAAACGATCTTAAGAAAGCTTCTGCAGCGGTGGAGATGGCTAAAAAGGCAGGTGTCAAGGTTATTTCCTACGATAGGCTTGTCTTAAATTCAAATGTAGATTTATATATTTCATTTGATAATGTAAAGGTCGGAAAGCTAATGGCAGAATACCTGATTAAAAGGTATCCAAAAGGCAATTATCTCATAATAAATGGTGCTACAAATGACAACAACACAAAGATGCTTAAAGAAGGGTATGACAGCGTATTGCTTCCAAAGGTTAAAAGCGGAGACATACACATATTAGGGGAGGAATGGTGTCCAAACTGGATGTCAGAATACGCATTTCAATCTACTGAAAAATATATACAGGAAAATTATAAGATAGATGCAATAATTGCTGGTGACGACGGATTGGCAAATGGCATAATTGAAGCATTGTCAGAACACAGGTTGGCAGGCAAGGTGGCTGTTGTGGCGCAAGATGCTGACCTTGCCGCATGTCAGAGAATAATAGAGGGTACTCAGCTTATGACTATATACAAGCCAATTGATAAACTTGCTGGAGATGCGGCGAAGTTGGCAGTGAAATTGGCAAAAGGGGAGAAATTAAACGTAGGCAATACGATTTACGATGGGAAGTACAATGTTCCATATTACAAGCTGGAGCCAATAGCGGTTGATAAGACTAACATAGACGATACTGTGATTAAAGATGGCTTCCATAGCCGCGACGATGTTTACAGATATACCAATTGATTTTTTTAAGGCTTAAAGCCTTTATTTTTTTGTCATAAAATAATCCAGATAAAATTTTAAATAAAATTATTTAAAGCAAAAAAATGAATAAAAACAAAAAATGTTTTAGAGGCGAAATAAAGATGTTTGTAGAATATATATAGCGAAAATACAAAAAACAGAAAGGGGATAGTATTTATGAAAACATTTAGGTTATGGCTTGTAGTTGCTTTGATGGTTTTTGCAACTTTCGCATTTGCAGGTTGTGGGAATAGTACAAGCTCAAGCAGCACAGGCTCAAGCAATACAAGTTCAAGTAATACAAGTTCAAGCAATACAAGCTCAAATGCTGCAGGTAAGTATTCAAATGTTGGTATAGTGCTACCAACAAAAGCTGAATCAAGATGGCCAATGGCACAGAAACAATTTGAACAAGCATTGCCAGGTGCGACAATTCTTTATAGTAATGGAGATACCGCTACTGAAAAAACAAACGTTGAAAGTCTTATATCTAAGGGCGCAAAGACGATTGTTATATGCCCACAGGATGCAACTGCAGCAGCGGCTGAAGTAAACGAGGCTCATGATAAAGGTGTTAAAGTTATTTCTTATGACAGACTTATAATGAATACACCAAATGTTGACTACTATGTAACATTTGACAGTGTAGCTGTTGGTGCAGCTCAAGCCCAATATTTGGTTGATAATGCTAAGGGTACAGGCAATCACTTGTATTTATATGCAGGTGCTCCTTCAGATAACAATGCATTCTTATTCTTCCAGGGTGCATGGAGTGTTCTTCAACCAAAGATTGCTGATGGTACATTCGTAATAGAAAATTCAAGTATTGCTGATTCACTGAAAAACACAGCAACACTTAATCACAGTCAATTAGCTCAAATTATAGGTCAGATTACAACAAACTGGGATCCAGCAACTGCTAAGACATTAGCACAAGCTAACTTGGCAAAAGCAAAAGCAGATCAGAAGGGTGTTGTTTATGTTCTTGCTCCAAATGATGATACATCACGTGCTATAACAGATACATTCAGAGCAGACAAAGATGTTACTCAGATTTACTCAACAGGTCAGGACTTTACACAGGCTTCATTGCAGTACATCTTAGATGGTAAGCAGAGCATGACAGTTTGGAAATCAGATGCAAAACTTGTTGCTGACGTTAAAGATATAGTTGATTCTATTAACAATAATGAAAAGCCATCATGTATCGTAACAACCTACAATAATGGTAGTAAAGACGTTCCTGCAACGAAAGCTCCTTTGACTATCGTTACAAAGGATAATGCTGAAAGTATTATTAATTCTTCAGGATTGTATAAAATAGACAACGGTAAAGTTGTTCCAATACAATAATAATAGACTGTTTATTATTACGTTATACAAGTTGGAAGGGTAGGATAAACGCTTGCTTATCATGCCCTTCGACTTTAATTTAGGAGGTGCAAACTCTTGAAAGATGCTGAATATATTCTTGAAATGGATAATATCGGGAAAACATTCCCTGGTGTTAAAGCACTGGATGGTGTAAACTTCAAGGTTAAACGAGGAGAAATTCATTGCTTGGTGGGTGAAAATGGTGCAGGAAAATCAACGTTGATGAAGATTCTATCTGGTGTTTACCCATCAGGTACATTTACCGGAAGAATTATTTTAAATTCTACTGAACAACATTTTAGAAGTATTGAAGATAGTGAAAAAGCAGGAATTGCCATAATACATCAGGAGCTTGCTTTAATACCGGAACTCACAATTTATGAAAACATATTTTTGGGACACGAAATCAAAAAAGGTTCGTTTATAGATTGGAATGAAACGATTATTAAAGCAAAAGAAGTGCTTAAAAGAATTCGCGTAAATATTAATCCTGAAACTAAAATTAAGGATGTCGGTGTTGGAGTTCAACAGCTTGTTGAAATAGGCAAAGCCTTAAGCAAAGATGTTAAACTCTTGATTTTAGATGAGCCGACAGCAGCGCTTAGTGAAGTAGATTGTGATAATTTGCTACAAATTTTAAGAGAATTAAAGCAACAAGGCATAACATGTATAATGATCTCACATAAATTAAAAGAAGTTATTTCTATTGCTGACACAATCACGGTTTTAAGAGATGGAAAGACAATTACGTCGATTGATGCCACTAAACGCAAAGTTGAGGAAAAAGAAATAATTAAGTATATGGTCGGTAGAGAGATAGAAGATATTTATCCAAAGAGGGAAGACGTTAAACATGGAGATGTATGTTTTGAATTGAAAAATTGGACAGCTTATGATCCAAGCAAAGGGCGTGAAATTCTTCATAATATTAATTTTAAAGTCCATAAGGGTGAAATTGTTGGAATTGCAGGACTTATGGGTGCAGGGCGTACTGAAATGGCTCTAAGTATTTTTGGCAATACAAAGCATTATAATATAAAAGGTGAATTATATATTAATGGAGTCAAAAAGCATTTAAGTTCTCCAGAGAAAGCTATTAAAGAGAAAATTGTATATGTTACAGAAGATAGAAAAGGGAATGGCCTTGTATTGATTCAAGATATAAAATTTAATATAACCCTTTCCAATCTCAAGCAGTTATTGAGTGGGCTTTTTATTGACCAACATAAAGAAGTAAATGCTGCAAATAAATTCTTTAATGAGTTAAATATTAAAGCACCTTCTATCGAGCAAATTGTTGGGACTTTGTCTGGTGGTAATCAGCAAAAGGTTTCAGTAGCTAAAGGACTTTTTACTTTGCCAGACTTGTTGATATTGGATGAGCCAACGCGAGGAATTGATGTTGGAGCCAAGTTTGAAATATATACAATTATGAATGAACTTGTTAAGAGGGGTATGAGCATCATAATGATTTCCTCTGAGTTACCTGAAATATTAGGTATGAGCGATAGGATATATGTTATGTCTAATGGTACTATGACCGGTGTTATAGATGCTAAGGATGCAACAGAGGAGAAAATTATGGAAATGGCTACGGCCTGATATTTTGAGGAGGGATATTATGAAAGGACTAGGTGTAATTCTTAGAAAAAACATACGTGATTATGGTATGTTTATTGCATTAGCTGTAATTTTCGTTTTATTTACTATTTTAACTAAAGGTACGTTTATTTCTCCATATAATATATCAAGTTTAATAAATCAAACGGGTTATATAGCAGTGTTAGCTACTGGTATGACGCTTGTAATTATTGTTCGGCAAATTGACTTGTCAGTCGGTTTCCTTTCAGGTTTTTTAGGAGCTATAGCTGCAATATTAATGATGAATTATCATGTTCCAGCTATTCTTGCAATCCTTATTGTACTGGCTTTAGGTGCAGTTATTGGTTTGTTCTTTGGTACACTGATTGCAAAGGTTGGTATACCTGCATTTGTCGTAACTTTGGCAGGTATGATATCTTCCCATGGATTATTGTTACTTGCTACTCAGGCAGGCGGTACAATTAACATTACTGATAAATTCTTTAATGAAATAGGCAATGGGTTTATACCAAGTTTTGGAAAAATCGGTGAGTTTACAGTATCAACTCTTGTAATTGGTTTAATTGGTATAGTATTGTTTATTTACTTTCAAGTTAAGGCTCGTAACACAAAGAAAAAATACAATTTTGAAGTTTTACCTATGCCTTTTTTTATAGCTAAAATCGCTTTTGTTGTTGCATTGATTGCAGCATTAATGCTTATTTTAGCAATGAATAATGGTATTTCTTGGACATTTGTTATTGTCTTTGTAGTTGTTTCAATATTTACGGTGATATTAAACAAAACAACATTTGGACGTCATATTTATGCTGTTGGTGGTAATCCTGAAGCAGCTGAACTTTCAGGTATCAATGTGGCAAATGTTTTAATTTACACATTTGTTATTATGGAAACTTTGACTGCACTTTCAGGAATACTTTTTGCATCAAGAATGCAAAGTGCTTCACCAACAGCAGGTACAGGTTTTGAGCTCCTGGCAATTGCCGGTGCATTTATCGGTGGATGTTCTGCAAACGGCGGTGTTGGTAAAGTTACAGGCTCATTAATAGGTGCCTTGGTTATGGCATCATTAACCAATGGCATGGATTTAATGGGACTTGGAAGTTCTATTCAATACGTAATACAAGGTATAATACTTGTTTTAGCTGTTGTATTTGACATCCTTACACGTCGTTCTCAAGCTGTTGGCTGATTAAAGGTGCCTATAAAAGCGCATTCAATTGATCAGGAGCTGAATAAAATTATTTTGTCAGCGTCATCAAAGTGTTTTTTTATAAGGGTCGTATTGAGTATTTGGCTATTGGATATTCTCCAGTAGCCTTTTCTTATATTGCGTATGTCTATGCTTTTTATCTCTTTACTCTTAATTTCGTACTTTTTTAGTATTGATAGTTTGTATTGAAGCTTTTTTACCATTTGAAAGGTACGTTTATGCGATTGGTGGATTGCAGTGTACTTATTGTTCTTGTCATCGCAGTATTGGTAGATATTTCTACAAAAAAGAGAGGATAAAGATTATGATGCTTTAAATTGTTGAAATTGTGTATTATAATTGAATCAAGAGTTTTTATAGAAAGTGGGGGAGCATGGTGGATTTCGAAGATAGAGTTTCAAAGCGTGCAAAATCTATAGAGATATCTACAATAAGATATTTTTTTAATATGGCAAAAGAAGTGTCTGGTGCTATATCGCTGACGATCGGGGAGCCGGATTTTGTCACACCAAGGCACATAATCGATGCAGCGTATGCCTCATTATTAGAAGGTAAAACTGGATATACTGTAAATGCTGGGCTTATAGAATTACGGCAAGAGATATCAAAATATCTTAAAAGAAGTTGTGATGTAGAGTATAAGCCTGATGGTGAGATACTTGTCACAATCGGTGCGACGGAGGCTATTTACATAGCATTGAATACTCTTGTGGAAGATGGAGATGAAGTTTTGATACCTGAGCCGTCATTTGTGGCTTATGATCCGTGTACAAAGTTAGCTGGTGGCAAATCTGTCTTTGTCCCTACATATGAAAAAGATAACTTTGTCTTAAAAGCAGATGTGTTAGAAAAGTATGTTACGGAGAGATCGAAGGTTTTGATTTTGCCGTATCCGAATAATCCAACAGGAGCTGTCATGCCTTATGAGGAAATGGTGAAATTGGTTGAAGTAGTATTAAAGCACGATTTGCTGGTTGTGACGGATGAGATATACTCTGAACTGGTTTACGATGGCTTTAAGCATGTAAGTTTTGCGTCACTGCCTGGAATGTGGGAAAGGACTGTTTTGATAAATGGCTTTTCTAAGTCTTATGCCATGACTGGATGGAGGCTTGGCTATATAGCAGCACCGGAGTATTTTGTAAAGCACATGACAAAGATACATCAGTACGATGTCACATCAGCATCGACCCAATCGCAATATGCAGGATTGGAGGCTTTAAGAAATGGCGATGGCGATGTAAAATTTATGCGGGAGAAATACGATGAAAGAAGGAAATTTTTGTATTCAAGCTTAATTGATATGGGCTTTGAGTGCTTTGAACCTAAAGGAGCATTTTACATTTTCCCATCGATCAAAGAGACTGGACTAACATCGTTAGAATTTGCCAAAAAGCTTTTATATGAGGCGAAAGTTGCAACAGTGCCAGGAAGCGCATTTGGTGAGCATGGCGAGGGATACATAAGGATGTCTTATGCCACATCGATGGAAAATCTAAAAGAGGCAGTAAAAAGGATAAGGGAGTTTATGAAGAAGTTTTAAGGAGAAAACCCATGGATATAAGTCCATGGGTTTTAAACTTTTTTGCGATAGAAAAGAAAACATTTAGATCGATTTAACAATTAATTTACTAAAAGTTGCCGAAATGATATATAGATTAACAAACAGATTGAATGTTTCGTACAGGAGGGATTGAAAGGATACAGGTAAAAAATAAACCATCTACAGATTACACAAATATCCAAGATACCATATATTTGGTATCTTATTAAATGTAACAATATAATCATTTTGTTACTTATTACAACATATTCTCTTATTCGACAGAAAAATCTAAAATCCTGCATAATATAACAAAATTTTAAAGATTTTATTACAAAAATTTCTATGACATTTTTTGCTTAAAATTGAACCAATGTATATAATTCATCTTTCTGTTCTTGATTTACGCCGATATATCTTAAAGTGATTTTTTGGGAACTATGATTAAAAGTATCCATTATTAAGCCTATATTATAACGCGATGTTTTATAACTCCAATAACCCCAAGTTTTTCTCAAACTATGAGTACCAAAATTTTCGACACCAACAATTTCAGCGGCTTCTTTTAAAATTCTGTAACTTTGAATTCTTCCTATATGTCCGCCTTTATTGCTTGGAAATAAATAATCATCATATTTTAAGCATCTTAATTTTATGTATTTATCAATTTCCTTTTTTAATGATTCATTAATTTTAATTTTTTTCTCTTTTTCAGTTTTTTTCTCTTTAATAGTAAGATATTCACGAAAATTAAAATTGCTTGTATAAATGTCATTGACCTTTATAGGTAAAATATCACTAATCCTTAAGCCAGTATTTAAGCCAAATTTAAAAAGCAAACCGTATTTAGGATCTTTACCTTGTAAATAATAATACATTTGCTTTATTTTAACTTTATCTCGTATAGGTTCAACTGTCATAATTTTTCCTCCTAATTATTAATAATTTAACTATAATGTCAAAATGATTACATAGTTATTATAAAAAAGATACATTGATTTGTATATAGATATATATAAAAACACTAAATTAATTGTTTAAAATGCTTATGTATCAAATATATTATAATCTTATTAAATGTAACAAAATGATTATATTGTTACATTATACTATTTTGAATAACAATATGAACTTGAAAAGAGCAAACTTATCGAAAGATAAGGACGCAAAGCCACGGGTCTAAAGCAGATTCTGCTAAGATGGCCGGGTTGCCAGCTTACTAATTGAAATAGGGCAACCATGTGGTTATCCTATTTTTTTATTTGTAAATCAATGAAATTAGAGTAGAAAAGATGATGCAATAAAATTAAATATTATTTGTGATGGAGGTGAAAGCATGAAATGGATTCAAAAAATATGGAAATAGATATATATGATCCATTAACGGGCCTTTACACCAGAAAATATGTTGAAGAAAAGCTAAGCGAATTAGATAATTTTAAAAACACTTCAATGGCAGTAGTTATGCTAGATATTAATGGCATTAAAATGATTAATGATACATTTGGGTATAGAGAAGGTGATAAGCTTTTAAGAAGTCTTGCAAATGAGTTGAAACATGGTTTAGGAAATAATGATATTATTGCAAGATGGGGAGAAGATGAATTTTTAGTACTCATGCATGACAGCAACATGGAAAATGCAGCAAAAAAAATTGAAACAATTGTTTCAACTAAAATAAAGTTAATCAAAAAAGATGAACAGTTGAGTGTAGCTGTTGGAATATCTTCAAAGCGTAGTTCTGAGAATTCAATTATTCAAGCAATAAAAGATGCAGAAGAAGAAATGAATAGACAAAAGTTTGTAATGAACACGAGTCATCGAAGTGTTGTTGTCAATGCAATTCTTGCCACATTACATTTTAAAAGTTGGGAAACGGAGGAACATGCTAAGAGGCTAAAAGACCATTGTCTTATTATTGGAAAGGAAATGAACCTTTCAATGAAAGAACTTAATGAATTAGCTCTTTTGGCAATATTACACGATATAGGCAAAATAGGCATAAGCGAAAGTGTTCTTAAAAAGCGTGAACCGTTGACAGATAGTGATTGGACCGAAATAAAGAAACATCCAGAAATAGGATATGAAATTATTTCAAATATACCAGAGTTAAAGACAATAGCAAAATACATATTGTACCATCATGAAAGATGGGATGGAAATGGATATCCTCATGGGTTGAAAGGAGAAAAGATCCCATTGTTTTGCCGTATTTTGTCAGTTGCAGATGCCTTTGATGCTATGACAAATGACCGCATATATAGAAAAGCACTAAAAATTGACCAGGCAATTTTAGAGATAAAAAAGAATGCAGGAACTCAATTTGATCCATACATAGCAGAACTTTTTAGCAAAATTTATAGAGATATTAAAAGTTAGTATGATTTGCTTTCTGAACTTTGCTTAAATATTTTGTTGGAGGGAATTTGGTTTGAATGAATTATTAGATTACCAATATGTTGTATGTGAATTGTGCGGAGAAAAATATGCAATAAAGATAAATGAAGTGTATGAAATTATCCGATTTAAAAAAATCACTTATTTGCATAATAGCAAAGCATATTTAGAAGGTATTATAAATTTGCGTGGAAAAATTGTACCAGTCATTAATGTACATCGAATATTGGGACTTGAAGATTATTCTGATACTAAATCAACACGTATCGTAATATTAAGATTTGATGACGAATTAGTTGGCACAATCGTTGATAGAGTAATTCAGGTCACAAAGTTTTCCGATATTCAACCGACTCCTGAAACAGTAGACGAAATAAGTGGAAATTATTTTGAAGGGTTAGGAATTACACAAGATGGCGAAGTTATAGCAATAATGAAAATCGATAAATTGTTAAATGCGGAGCATTGACAGGCAGGAGGTGTATAAATTGTATGATACTCCGGAATTCATCAGAGCTTTTCTTGACGAAGTTGATGAGCAACTGCAACTTTTTGAAGAAAATATTCTTAAATTAGAACAAAATGCAAATGACGATGAAATAATAAAAACATTATTTAGGGTAGCACATACACTAAAAGGATCGTCTGCAGCAATGGGATTTGAAAAAATGAAAATTTTGACCCACGAAATGGAAGATGTGTTAGACAAGATACGAAGCGGTAACATTAAAGTAGCAAAGCCAGTGATAGATGTTCTTTTTAGATGTTTAGATGTGTTGAAAAGTCTAAAAGAAGAATTTTCTTCAAATGGAGAAATGAAAACTGATATAACTTTAATATTATCGGAGTTGCACAAATACATGTCAGACGATCAATTATTGAAGGAAAATATGAATTCAGAAACAAATAAAGAATTTAAACTCGATTTAGAACAACAAATTCAAGCACAACAAGCTGCAGCATCTGGTTTAAATGTGTTTGTATGTGAAGTGAAATTAAAAAAAGATTGCGCTATGAAAGCTGTACGTGCTTTTTTGATTTTAAATTTTTTAAATCAATTGGGTACTGTTATTAAAAGTGAACCTGATATGACAGATGTGAATGATAATATTGATGTAGAAAATATTTCGTATTTGTTGATTACTGAATTTGATAAAGAAGAATTAAAAGTTAGAGTTTTAGATAGAATGTTGGAGATTGAAAGCTTTAATGTAGATTTGTTTGATTTAAGTTTAATAAATAGCCAATCAGATAATATCAGCAACGTGACAAAATCTAATGGTTATGAAGGACAAACCCAAAATGAGACAAAAAATAAGGCAAATCAAACAGTTAGAGTGGACATAGGCAGATTAGAAAAAATGATGGAGATGGTTGGCGAACTTGTAATTGAGAAATCAAGAATTACTCAAATTGTTAGTTCATTGCATGAACGATACAATTCAGATAATTCTTTTGAGGATTTAGAAGAAATTTCAAATCAGATATCAAGGATAACAAATGAGCTTCAAGAATTAGTATTAAAAGTTCGCATGCTGCCTATTAAACAATTATTTAGCAGAATACCACGTTTAGTAAGAGATTTATCAAATTCTCTTAATAAAGAAATTGAGTTAGTTATAGAAGGTGAAGATACAGAATTAGATAAAACTATAATTGAAGATTTAGCAGATCCATTAGTACATCTAATCAGAAATGCTGCTGATCACGGAATAGAAACACCTGATGAGCGCTTAAAAGCAGGTAAAAGTCCTAAGGGCACTATAAGAGTCAATGCATATCATCAAGAAAATCAGTTTATTCTAACAGTTCAAGATGATGGACGTGGAATTAATTTGAATAAGGTTAAAGAAGTCGCATTAAAAAAGGGAATAATTTCACGTCAGGATGCAGACTTATTAAATGAAAAAGAAATTTTAGAGCTAATTTTTAAACCTGGATTTTCTACATCTCAAAGTGTCAGTGACATTTCTGGGCGTGGAGTAGGGATGGATATTGTTCGCAATAATATTAATAAACTTAATGGAGTTATAGAAGTCGAAACAAAAGAATGGGAAGGTACAAAGTTTATAATAAAACTTCCATTGACGTTGGCTATTTTGAATGGACTTTTAATACGAATAAATAATGAAATATATGCTATTCCAGTAAGCAATGTAATAGAGATTGTACGGTTAAATGAAAAAGAAATAAAAAAAGTTAAAAAGCAAGATGTTGTAATTATTAGAGAAAGAACAATTTCACTAATTTGGCTGCATGATTATTTTAGAGTACCTAGAAAGAGAAAAAATAAAAATATTATCATCGTAATTTTAGGTATTGCCGAAAAAAGATTTGGACTTGTCGTTGATGAACTTATTGGCAATCAAGAAATTGTAGTTAAAAATTTTAGCTCATACATAGGAAAACTTGATATTTTTTCTGGAGCAACTATTTTAGGTGATGGAAATGTAGCATGTATTTTGGATGTTGCTGGAATTGTGAAAACAACTGCGTCCAAAAAAAATCTGTGACAAAGAATTTGTATAAAAATATTAAATAAAAATTTGAGGAGGTACAGCAATGAGTTTTAAGGAAAATGTTGCAAAAAAATTGATAAAAGGTACGACATATCATGAAAATTTAAAGAGAGCAGTTTATGCTGTAGATGATATTGACAGCAAATTGGGAAAATTTACAGATATAACCAATAAGATACTTAGCGGATTAAAAGAGCAGTCAACAACAATAGAATCAACTAAAATAGGTACTGAAGAGTTAGCTGGATTGATTAATGATGTAGAAGAAAGTGTAGGGCAATTAGTTAAGTTTGTCGATAAGGCTAATAATTCTTTGGAAAAGTTATACAGTCTTACTAATCAAGTAGCAGGCAATAGCGAAAGTACAGCAAGTTCAGTAGAGCAGATATCAGCATCGATAGAGCAGATAAGCAAGTCGATAAAAGGAGTAGCAGGGAATGCAGAAAGCTTGTCAGCATCAGCAGAAGAAACATCAGCGGCGATAGAAGAAATGGTAGCATCAATAAATCAAGTAGCAGGCAATAGCGAAAGCACAGCAAGTTCAGTAGAGCAGATATCAGCATCAATAGAGCAGATAAGCAAGTCGATAAAAGGAGTAGCAGGGAACGCAGAAAGTTTGTCAGCATCAGCAGAAGAAACATCGGCAGCGATAGAAGAAATGGTAGCATCAATAAATCAAGTAGCAGGCAATAGCGAAAGTACAGCAAGTTCAGTAGAGCAGATATCAGCATCGATAGAACAGATAAGCAAGTCGATAAAAGGAGTAGCAGGGAACGCAGAAAGCTTGTCAGCATCA